>NZ_JAYRLZ010000063.1:0-18096 GCF_041904975.1 Chitinimonas sp.
AGGGCCATATAGCGGAAGAAGCGCAGCTTCGGCACCGGAATAGGTACTAGAGGAAATTGCTGGGCAAGGTGTTTAAGATGCCGAATATGCTGGAGGTACTGCCGTACCTCACCGTTGGTGGGTTTCTTCGGTTCGCGCTTGAGTGCTTCCCATCCACTGTGCAAAGCACCAGGCGGGACCACAAGTAGTTCGTCGATCAATGCCTTGGTCGCCGGCGTCAGCGCCTCGGAAATGCTTTCGAAATAGCCACTGTTAACCTCTTCCCTGGCCCGCTGCGCCATGCGCTCGAGCACGGTAAAGCCGGGGAGCTCATAGCGATGACGGATCAGCTCTTCCAGCATGACGTTGATGATGTCTGGCACCGAGTTCTTGATCTCGGCTGCTTCTTCGGCAACCGAGCGCAACCAAGTACGCCCCGCATCGTCGAGGATACGTACGTCTAGGTATTGCCTGAGCAGTGCAATGTGCGAACGTTTGGAGCCGCTGGTGTCATAGTCGTTCAGTTGATCCGCCGGTGGCATCTTCAGGTAGCCCGCCTCCTTGCCGATATGCTGCTTGATCGTGTCCGGCACATCCCGCAGTACGGCGAAATAGCCAAGGCGCTGGAAGATCTTGAGGTGAATGAGCACCGCCAGTCGGGACAGCGGCCGCTGGATCACACCTTTTACGAATTCGATCTCGGCCTCGGTAGGCGTATAGACATCGCGCAGTTCCTTGAGGGAGGGGTCAGCTTTCAGGCGGGGATAGGCGGTTTCGGAAAGCGTCGTCATGCGAGACCTGTTCGAGGCGGATGTTGGAGGTCGATATGAGAGGCTGCAGGGTCAGTTCCAATAGCGGTCGCCGGTGGGATCATGGACCCGGGCTTCCAGGAAGCATTGGTGGTTATCGGCGATCCGATGCATATCGTCGAGGAGTGCGACAATGGCATCGATGATGCCGTCATCGCTATCACCCTCCACCGTAATTCGGTATCGGCCTTCCTTGTCGAGCCGATGCATCTGATGCGGCGCGAGACAAAGCTCTTCGATGAGGCGATGTGCTTGAGGGAGCCCACGCACCTGACTGTTGTAACGCGAGAGGAGGCAGGTGACCTCGACCTGCAGGCGGCAGGCGGGCGACGGTGGGACCAAGCTCGGCAAGGCAGGAACGACTTGGGGTGCCAAGGGGGGGGCTATGGCCTTTGGGTCAGCCTGAACCATGCCGACGTTGCCAGGCAGCACGATGAACTCGGCCGCATCCAGATATCGGATGGCCGATTTGGCGTCCTTCCAGCCGACATAGTCCATGAGCGTCCTCGCGTCCCACCCATTACTGGATGCCCAGTTGGCAAAGCCACGACGCAGAGAGTGACCGCTATAACCGCTAGGTGCCTCGAGGCCTGTTCGGGCGAACATGCGCCTGAGCAAGGGTATGAGGCTATTGGTGTGAAGACCTGAGTCACTGAGGGTTCCGAACTGGTCGATTCCTCGAAACACCGGACCATTGGTCAAGCCGGACAGCGATATCCAGTCCTGGTAGGCGGCCACAGGACAGAGCTTCGTCAGTGCCGGTACCTTGAAGGTCTTGCCTGCGGCCTGCCGATCGCTCTTGCTGACAGGCAGGAAGATTTTCAGGCCGCGTCCCGGCGCGACATCAACAAATTCAACCGCGGCACGGGTCAGCTCGTCCCCCCGAAAGCCTCGCCAGAATCCCAGCAGCAGCAAAGCCTTGTCGCGAGCGTAACGTAGTTGGCCATTACGATCTCCCCGCGAATCGGCAAGGCTGATAGCCGTATCGTGCCAGTTTACAACCTGCTCCAACTGATCGAGCTGCAGCGGCTGCGCCTGTTTCGGTACCGCTGGGTGTAAGGTCTGGATGCCCTTGAGGACCTTGCGCACAACAGGCGCTTTGGTCGGATCGGGAAAGCCCTGCTCCTTGTGCCATTGGGCCAGCGCCGCCAGCCGCTGCTTCAGAGTCGAAACCGTCAAGAGCGCCGCATTGTCGGCCAGATAACGAGCGATGCTATCCGCGGTAGCGGGTAGAAAACCCTTCCACTCCTCCTCGAAGTGGCGCACGGCCGACGCGTAGCTGCGGCGGGTGTTCTTCCGAACCGCAGCTTCCAAGTATTGGTCGAGTTTGCTCATGCAAAGTGTAGCCGTCAGTAACTTTTAGGTCCGACGATGGCACGCACCTTGAGCGGACCACCGTGCGACTCCAGATCGCGCTCAAGCCCCGTCGCGTTGCCAATCCGGCCTTCCGGATCATAGATAAAACATACCAGCGTGCCGCAATCAGGATGACGCTGATAACGTGCAATATCGACCAAAAGCTCGGCGCCCAAGTCGGCATCGCTCAGCGATTGACGCGTCTTTTTCACTTCGATGACGACACGTTCCTTCTTCAGCAGGAAATCCATCCGCGATGCACCACCAGCATAAGTTGGTGACCATTCTTCAGGCCGAATATCGTCGAAATGCAGCCTCAGCAATGCATGCAAGAGATCCTGCACGTCATATTCATCCTCGATTTCAAGCGTACCTCGCTTGGCATGCCGTGACCTAAGTTGCCGTGCCACACCATGAAAACGCAAGCAGATGCGTTCGACCAGTGAAAGTACGTCTGTAGCTGCGGACTCGTTTTCATAGTCCAGATCGTATTCCAGTATTTCGTCAATCAGCGAGGCCAAGATGGCACGTGCTCGCTCGAGACCATGAAGGTAGGCTCGTTGGAATTCATAGTCCGGGGTATCGACAAAAAAAGCGGAAAGACTGTAAGAGATGGTAGTGAAGTCGATGAAGTGTCGGCTGGCCTCCCCAAATATCCGCTGAATGGCAACCTCTGTGTCCCGCTGCCACTTTGTAAAAGCCTGGTTACCGGAATCCAGCCTTTGTAACTGATCGATCAATTCCATTTGACGGGTCAGAATTGCAACGGCGCGGGCAGAGTTCATAGGTGTTTACACGCAGGCTTGGTTAGGTCTAATTGACGAAAGTGTGGTTGTTGAGAGCATAGCGCGCCCCCTAGGGCGATACCTCCGCATTCGTACATCCTTCCGCCAAGTAGACCACGCCCCATCAAACGCTAATCATTTTCCCCGCAGCCGTAAGGCATTCCCCACTACCGACACCGAGCTCATACTCATCGCCAGCGCAGCAATCAACGGCGACAATAGCCAGCCGGTAAACGGATACAACAGCCCGGCCGCAATGGGCACGCCAAGCGCGTTGTAGAGCAAGGCGAACATCAAGTTCTGCCTCATATTGGCTACGGTAGCGACCGAGATCACCCGCGCCGCCGCAATACCGCGCAGATCTCCCTTGACCAGCGTCAGTTGGGCGCTGTGCATGGCCACATCGGTGCCGGTGCCCATGGCGATGCCAACGTCGGCACGGGCTAGCGCCGGCGCGTCGTTAATGCCGTCGCCGGCCATCGCCACTACCTTGCCCTCACCTTGTAGCCGTTCAACCAGTGCCAGCTTGTCGGCCGGCTTTACCTCGCCATGTACTTCGGCGATGCCGAGCTGTTGGCCAACCGCACGGGCCGTGGTCAAGCCATCTCCAGTGGCCATCACCACCGAGATGCCAGCCTCCTGCAGGCCAGCCAGCGCCGCGGGTGTACTGGCCTTGATCGGATCGGATACCGCTAACACGCCAGCCAGCCCGCCATCGACTGCCAGCTGGATTACGCTGGCGCCATGCTGGCGTAGCGCTTCGGCCGCCTCGCCGAGCGCGTCGAGCGGCACGCCGAGTTGTTCCATGAAGGCCCGGTTGCCGAGTGCCAGCGAACGACCTTCCACGTTGCCACGCACGCCGATGCCGCTGGCCGACTCGAAATCCTCCACGGTCGCCAAAGTCAGTCCCTGACTACGCGCGGCACGCACGATGGCATCGGCCAGTGGATGTTCGCTGCCTTGATCGAGGCTCGCGGCGAGCCGCAGGATGTCGGTCTCGCTCCAGCCATCAGCAGCGACCGCACGCTCAAAGCTCGGCCGGCCCTCGGTAAGCGTGCCAGTCTTGTCTACCACCAAGGTATTTACCCGCCGTAAATGCTCGATGGCTGCCGCATCACGGAACAGCACGCCCTGGCCGGCCGCATTGCCGGTCGCGACCATGATCGACATAGGCGTCGCCAGACCGAGCGCACAGGGACAGGCGATAATCAACACCGCCACCGCGTTCAACAGGCCATACAACCAGCTTGGCTGCGGTCCCAGCAGACCCCAAGCAAAGAAGGTGGCGATGGCAACGCTTACGACGGCAACCACAAAGTAACCTGCCACCACGTCGGCCATGCGCTGCATCGGCGCCTTGGAGCGTTGGGCTGCTGCCACCATCTGCACGATCTGCGATAGCACGGTCTGGCTGCCGACCTGTTCCGCGCGCATGACCAATGCGCCGCTACTGTTCATTGTGGCACCGATCAGCTTGTCGCCGGCCGCCTTGGCCACCGGCAGCGGCTCACCGGTCAGCATCGATTCGTCCACCGCGCTCTTGCCTTCAAGCACCACGCCGTCAACCGGCACCTTCTCGCCTGGTCGCACACGCAAGCGGTCGCCGACGTGTACCTCGGCCAGTGGCACATCCTCGTCGCTACCATCGTCGCGCACGCGTCGCGCGGTCTTCGGTGCTAGGCCTAGCAAAGCCTTGATAGCTGCCGAAGTTTGCGAGCGGGCCCGTAATTCCAGCATCTGGCCGAGCAAGGTCAAGGAAATGATGACGTCGGCCGCCTCGAAATAGACACTGACGCGCCCCATGCTCTGGAATGAAGCGGGGAAGACGCTTGGAATCAGCGTCGCCGCCAAGCTATAGACGAAGGCGGCGCCAGTTCCGAGGCCGATCAGTGTCCACATATTGGGACTGCGAAGGGCGATGGATTGCGCCCCGCGGATAAAGAAAGGCTTGCCAGCCCAGAGCACCACCGGCAAGGATAGACTCAGCTCGACCCAGGTCTGGGTGCCAATGCCGAACAAGCCCAACTCGTGGCCAAACATGGCCAGCGCGGTGACCATCACCGTCAGCGGCAACGTCCACCAGAAGCGGCGGGCGAAATCGCTCAGTTCATGGTTCTCTTCCTCGTCGGCGGCGGGGAGGATGGGTTCCAGCGTCATGCCGCACTTAGGACAACTGCCGGGGTGGTCCTGGCGAATCTCCGGGTGCATCGGGCATGTATAAATCGTGCTGGGGGCGATGGGTGCCGATGGCGCGGACTGAGGAGCTAGTCGATGGTTATGACCACCATGACGCGCCTTCTGCGGGGCAGTCTGGTTCGCCGGCACCAGGGTCATACCGCATTTGGGGCATGCGCCGGGGTGATCCTGATGGACCTCCGGGTGCATCGGGCAGGTGTAGACGGCATCCTGCATGGCTGGCGCGGCCGGCACAGGAATATGCGCGCGCGTCTCGTGCTGTGAATGACCGTGTACGTGTTCGGCTTGTCCTATGAGCACCAGTGCCATGCCGCACTTGGGGCAATTCCCCGCCTGATCTGCCTGTACTTCCGGGTGCATGGGGCAGGTATAAGTGGAGGGCGTATTAGCCTTTTGCGATTGCATCGCCTCGTGTTCATTCACGGCTCATCTCCATGGCTGGTGCGCGGAACGCAGTAGTCAACGCGCTAGGTCTTTTCGCTTCTGTTCGAACTCTGCTCGGTCGATTTCGCCACGTGCGTAGCGTTGCTTGAGCAGCTCGAGAGCCGTGTCGCCCTCTTGTCGCTGGCTAAACGCCTTAACCAACATGACGATGCCGGCAAATACCAGGCCCCAGAAAAGCAGCATCATCAGCCAGCCCAAGCCCATACCTCCGAAACCCCACATCATGTCGCTCTCCTGTCATGCAGCGGCGAACTGGTTGTCACCCTAGCCATCATTACCAAGGCGTGGAAAAAACGCCGGCGTCCGATCGCGATAGGCCAGATACGCATCACCAAACTGCTCAACCATGTCCGCCTCCTCACGCTTGGCCAACTTGGCGTAGACCAAGACCAGGATCGGGAAGAGGACCAAGGTGATCAGTGTCGGCCACTGCAAGAGAAAGCCGAACATGATGATCACGAAGCCGTCGTACTGCGGATGGCGGATGCGTGCATAAGGTCCGGTCATTGCAAGTTTTCCGCTGGTCTGCGCCTTGTAGAGCTTGTCCCAGGCGGCGGCCAGTAGCCAGAAGCCGCAGAGAATCAGCACATTGCTGGCCAGATGGAAGGGACCAAAGTGCGGATTGACCTTCCAGCCAAACATCACCTCCAGCAGGTGGCCGTTGTCATGGGCGAGGAAGTCGATGCCGGGGAAGTGCTGACTCAACCACGGCAGTAGCAGGTAGATGGTCAGCGGGAAGCCGTACATTTCGGTGAACAGCGCTACCAGAAAGCCCGAGAACATGCCGAAGGAGCGCCAGTCGCGTGCGGTCTTTGGCTTGACGAAGCTGAAGGCAAAGATGATGAAGATGGCCGAGTTGATAACGACCAATGACCACAGGCCGTATGACGAAGCATCAGCGTGATTCATTACCGTCCTCCTCATTACCGGGCGGCTGGCTACGCTGGCCATGATGATGGTGGTGCCCATGACCGTGATGCATGAAAAGGTGCATCAGCGGACAAGCCGCCAGCAGCAAATAAGGCAAGGCACCCAGCACGTGAGCAGTGTGTTCCGTCAGCAAAAAGAACGCAGCAATCGCCGCAAATCCCCAGAACACCCAGCGATGCCGACTTGGCGGTGGATCGTGTTGCATGGTCTTCTCCTTTCGATGGGCGGCGCTTAGTTCCCCGCCCGGTTAAACCACTTTCAGCATGCCCATCATGCCGGCCGCTTCGTGCTCCAGGATGTGGCAATGGAACATGCGTAGACCACGCCAGTGCTGGACAGTCTTGATGCGTACCGTCTCGCCCGAGCGCAGGTTCACCGTATCCTGCCAGGCGCGGTACGAAGCCGACGTTACCTTGCCGTCGATTTCGCGCTCGATTACCTGGAACTGCGTGCCGTGCAGGTGGAAGGGATGGTCCATGTCCGAACGGTTGACCAGTTCCCACAGCTCAACCTCGTCAACCCGGCTGGTCAGGTCGACCCGATTCATGCCGAAGGTCTTTCCGTTTACCAGGAATTCCATACGGTGTTGGCCACCTTCCATGCTCATGTTTTCGCTGAACACCACCTGCTTTTGTGCCTTGGCCTCGCCGAGATCGGCAATATCGGCCAGCTTGGTGGGCAATGCCGGCGGCGCCGATTCGGTCACTGCGCCGAAATCCACTGTCAGTAGGGGCATGGCCTGCTCGGGCGCAACGTTGCCCATCTTGCCGCGGCCGTATATCGCGGCAATCAGATCGACCCGATCACGCCGACTACCAGCTTCAACCACCAGTTCAGCCCGCTGGCCCGGCGCTAGCAGGTATTCAGTCAGCCCAGCCTGCGGTGCTTCCAGCAGTCCACCATCCGTACCAACCAACGTCAGCGCGCTGCCCGGTAGCGTCAGTCGCAGGTAGCGTGCGCTGCAGGCGTTCCATACTCGCCAGCGCTCTCGACCGCCCCCGTGGAAGGCGAGCCTGGGCTGTCGCTGGGCATTCACCAGCGCGAACTGGCCCTCGCGGCCGTTCATGACGTCGTTGGCGTCGCTTGGGGCGATGGCGGCGTACTCGTCGAGTTTCAGGTCGGAAATCACCAGTAGCCGCTCCGGCACGCCGGCCAGCGGATCATGCCGGCTGCGCACCACTAAGGGTCCGGCCAATCCGCGAAATGCCTGCTCTGCCGTGTAATGGTGCGGATGAGGGTGGTACCAGTAGGTGCCGGCGCTGCCCTCCGGCAGACGGAAGCGGTAAGTCCGCTTTCCCCCTGGTTTCACCAAATCCCACGGGTTGCCGTCCTGCTCTGGCGGAATCGGCAGGCCATGCCAGTGGATCGTCGAGGGCTGCTTGAGCCGGTTGACGAAGGTGATTTCCACCTCATCGCCCTCGAATACCTCGATCAGCGGGCCGGGCAGGCTGTCGTTATAGGCCCAGAAAGTGGTCGGGCGCTCGCCCGCAATCAACGGGACGGCGACGGGGGCGGCGGTCAATGTGGCCACGAAGCGACCCGTTTGCGCGCTAAGGTTTGCCAGCTTGGGTATGTCGCGTAAGGCCGCACCGCTAACCAGTCGATCGGCTGGTAGCAGCGAGATGCCCTTGGCAGCGGACAAGCTCATGTTGCTCATGCCCGCCATGCCGGAAGCCCTCGCCAGCGTCGGTAAGGTCAACCCGGCCATTGCCAGTTGGCGCAAGAAAGTACGTCGATCCACCGCCTTACTCCTTCTGGCCCATTGGCATGGACATCATCGAGGACTGCTGGTCCATCATCTGCATCATCATGTCCATCATGCCCATGCCACCTGCCTTGTCGCCGCCCATGTTCATGCCCTTACCCATGTCCATGCAGCCCTTGCCGTCATGCATTTCCTTCATCATGGCCATGCTGTCCTTCATGGCGTGCATGCCTTCCATCATGGCCATCTGCCGGTCGGCTGGGGTTTTGGCGGCAGCCAGCTTGTCGTGCGCGGCTTGCAGCTTTTGCATCTGCTCGTTCACGGCCTTGTCGGACGGCTTGGCGGCCTTGACGTCAGGCTTGGCGTCATTCTTGTGGTGCTCTTCATTGGCGGGGGCAGCCAGGGCGGTACAGGCGAGCGCGGCGGCCATAATCCATTTCACGGACGTTTTCATGGTGTTCTCCAAAGGGCGTTAACGAAGGCAGTACGAGAAAAGCAAGGTCGAGCCATCGCCGCCAATAGGCGCGACGACGCACGCGGCCGAGCCACGAAGGCGTGAATGGCTAATCGTTGAAGCGGACGAACAGCAGGCGCGCTGCCGGGTCAGGCGGCGCGAACAGGCGGGTGGAAAGACGGGGCGAAATGACGCGGTTGCCCAGGATGGGTAGGAACAGCAAGGGCAAGACCAGCAGCACGACCCAATGGCTGGGATTCGGGAGCGGTGAACTGCCGAACGAAGCGATGGTGGACTTGGCCTGTGCACAGTGGTGTGCGCACAGTAAGTCGACTTTGCTGGCCGCATGATCGTGCTGCATCCCGATGGTCAGCACATCATGGGCAACACTTTCCTCGGCAAAGCAACCTTGCGTCGTCGCCAGCACGAACGCCACCACCCAGGCCAGCAAGGCCAGGCGGGACAGCATCGACAGGTGACGGCGTAACCACGGCACGGCGTTGCTCCAGTTAGCGTAGCTTCAGTCTAGGTCGCTCATTGCGGCGGGCAGTTGATATGCGTCAAGCATAGACAACACCCCTCATCAGGGGGCCTGGTAGCTGATGCCATTGGGTCCGGCGCCAACGTGGTGGATTGCAACGACTCGATGGCTGGCCGTGTCGATCACGGTAAAGGTGCCGTCCTCGATATTGCTGACAAAGGCATAGGCACCGTCGCTGCTCATTGCCACGCCGTGGGCACCCTTGCCGGAAGTGACCGTGGCTACCACCTTGCTGGCGATCGGGTCGAATACCGAGACCTTGTCGTCGGGTTGCTTGGCGCTGCCCTGGTTGGCACGGAAGACCTGCTTGCCGTCCGGCGTGGCAAACATCTGGATCGGTGTGCGACCGACCGCCACTTTGCCGGTCAGCTTGCGTTTAGCCGTATCGATCAGACCGAGCTTGTTCTCGGCGCTCAGCGAGACATAGGCCTGTTTACCATCCGGGGCGAAGCCGACCTGGACCGGGGCCTTGCCCACCGCGATACGTCCGACTTCTTTAAGACTGGCCAGATCGATGACTGACACTGCGTCAGCCTTCATGTCTGCCACATAGAGCGTGCCGCCATCTGGACTCAAGCGCAGGCCGTGCGGGAAGGCACCGGTTGCGACCTGGCCGATTTCCTTCTGCGCTTCCAGGTCGAACACCCGCACCACACTCGCGGCCGAATCGGTCACGAAGGCGCGCTTGCCGGCCAGGTCGGTCACCACGTGGGCCGGGTGCGCGCCGGCCGGAAGGGCGAAGGCCGGTTGTGCCAGGCCATCGATGCGGAATCCCAGCAACTGACCGCCACCCATGCTGTGCCCTTCGTGGCCCGCATGCTGCGGCATGCCCACCACCAGTAACCAGCGCCCATCCGGTGAAACCTGAAGATTATGCGGCGCCACGTCTAGCTTGACCGTGTTGACGGTACCGTCGATCAGCCGCACCTGGCTGATGGAGCCCTCACGTTCGTTGGCTGTGTAGACGGTGCCGGTCGGCGCAGCGAGGGCCAGTTGGGCTGCCAGTGCCAGACCGGTCAGTATGAAATGCTTGATGCGCGACATGGAAACTCTCCTCAAGGAGTGGTAGGGAACGACTCCCACATTAGGTTGCCGCTCCTCTTGCAGCCTTGACTGCAGTCAAGCGTTTTAGGCCGCAATCCCAGCATCCATCACGGTTTGAGCTTGCGCGACGACCAGTGCACGTGAGCAATGCGCCAGTCGCTATCGACGCGCCTGAGCACCATGGTTTCGGTGCCGGCGTAGCGCGTCGTCACCTTGCCCTTGCTGGCCGAAGTTTCGGTCTCCGACATCACCACCGCCGCGTCGCCTGCTTCGGTCGCTTGTTGCTTGAGCACGCGGGTCTTGCTGGTCTTGGCGTAGGCGATGTCCTCTGGCAGGTGGTGGCCCGCGTACTCGGCGCGTGAGCGTTCGACCCAGCCCGATTCGTAGATCAGCAGCTCGGGCAGCAGCAGCGTTTCAACGGCGGCTTGATCGCCACGCTGCATGGCGGCGTGGAACTGCTCGACGGTTTCGGTCGGGGTAGCTGCATCAACGGTGAATGCAACTACGGCAGCCAATCCCGCCATCAGGATTCGTGGATTGCGCATGGCGTGGTCGCTCACTTGATGCTCAGGCGAACCTGGTCGTCGCCCTTGCCGGGTACCGACACCTTCACGATGGCCTTGCTGCCGGCGCCGACCTTGAAGCTGCCCTTAGCAGACAGCTGATTGCCGGCGGCTGGTGCCAATTTGGTGTCGGACTTGTCGCTGCCGCTGAGCAGGATCACTTCGCCGCTGGTGCCCTTGGCATCGATGTCCTTGTCGTGGTCGGTCAGGTAGACATCCAGGCTGTCAGTCTTGGCCACCAGCTCCACGGTGACGTGCTTGCCTTCGGCGATGACACCGCCGTGCATGGGCTTCAGGTCGCCATGGGCGAAGGCGGGTGCGATCAGGGTGGCGGTCAGCAGGGCGGGGATCAGCTTGTTCATGGATAGGGCCTTTCAGTGGGGGATACGGGTTAAAAAACGTCGTGGCTATGTTCGGCTAGCAAGGCTTCGAGCGGCTCCCGGCCGTACAGCCAGAACATCAGCGGTGTCAGTAGGGTGTCGAGCACGGTCGAACTTGCCAGTCCGCCGAAGATCACCACGGCGACCGGATGCAGGATTTCCTTGCCTGGCGCGTCGGCGGCGAACAGCAGCGGTACCAGGGCGAAGGCAGCGACCAAGGCAGTCATCAGCACCGGCGTCAGTCGTTCGAGCGAGCCGCGCACTATCATGGCCGTGCCGAAGGTCTCGCCCTCAAACTTGCACAGGTTGATGTAGTGGCTGACTTTGAGGATGCCATTGCGGGTGGCGATGCCGGTCAGCGTGATGAAACCGACCAGGGACGCGACCGACAGCGAAATACCAGTCAGCCACATCGCCGCCACGCTGCCGATCAACGCCATGGGGATATTGCCCATGATCATCAACGCCAGGCGATGCGACTTGTAGCGACTGAAGAGCACCATGAAGATCAGCCCGAGCGAGATCAGCGACAGCGCGGCAATCAGCTGCGTGGCCTGTTCCTGCGCCTGGAACTGGCCTTCCAGGCTGATGAAATAGCCTTCCGGCAGCTTGGTCTGGGCGATTTCGCTGCGAATGCGCGCCACGATACCGGCCATGTCGGAGCCATCGGTATTGGCGGCCAGGACGATGCGTCGGCGGCTGTTCTCGCGACCAATCTGGTTGGGACCGTCGCCCTCTTCGACGCTGGCGACCAGACTGAGCGGGATGCGGCCATGGGGCGTATCGATCAGCACATTGGCCAGACCTTGGGCATTACGGGCCGTATCGGGCAGCCGCACCACCAGGTTGAAGCGCTTGTTACCATCGACGATCTGGGAGACGGTATCGCCTTCGGTCAGCGTTTCCAGTGTCTTCAACAAGGTGCCGGGCGACACGCCGTACTGGGCCGCACGGGCGTAGTCGAGCCGGACCTTGATCTGCGGGATCAGCACCTGCTTTTCGATCTGCAGGTCGGTCAGGCCCGGCACCTTGGCCAAGCGGTCACGTAGTGCCGCAGCCTGGCCGCGCAGAGTGTCGAGGTCGTCGCCATACAGCTTGATGGCGATCTGCGCCCGCACGCCAGACAGCAGGTGATCGAGCCGATGCGAGATCGGCTGACCGATCAGGGCGGTCGCCGGCAGCGGCGCCAACTTCGACCGGATGTCGGCAATGATAGCCTCGCGGCCACGGCTGCTGTGCTTCAGGTCAACATCCATCTCGCTGGAATGAACGCCCTCGGCATGCTCGTCGAGCTCGGCACGACCGGTACGACGACCGACACTTTTTACTTCGGGGACTTCGGCAATCAGTGTTTCGGCCAAGGCGCCGACACGGTTGGATTCGGCCAGCGAGGTGCCGGGATTGAGCAGCAGGCTGATGGTCAGCGTGCCCTCGTTGAACGCCGGCAGGAAAGCACGTGGGAAGAAGGGCACGGTGGCTACCGCCAAGACCAGCAAGACAACGGCGCCAAGCAGAACCTTGCGGGCATGGCCAAACGAGGCTTCCAACAGGCGCTTGTCCCATGCCTTGAGTCTGGCGACCAGCCACGAGTCGCCGTGCTCGATTTGCGTCATGCGTGGCAGCAGGAAGTAGCACATCACCGGGGTAATGGTCAGTGCCACCACCATGCTGGCCAGGATCGAGGTGATATAGGCGACGCCGAGTGGCACGAACAACCGGCCCTCGATGCCCGGCAATGCAAACAGCGGCACGAACACCAGCACGACGACCAGCGTGGCGACCACCACGCCCGAACGTACTTCGTTGGAGGCTGCGGCAATGGCCTTGACGATGGCGGCGACACCCACCGGCTTTTTCTGCTTGAGTCGGCGCAGCACGTTTTCGACGTCGACCAGCGCATCATCGACCAGTTCGCCGATGGCAATGGCAAGACCACCCAGGGTCATCACGTTGATCGACAATCCCATGGCCTTGAACACCAGCGCGGTGATGGCAATCGACAGCGGGATGGCGGTCAGCGAGATCAGCGTGGTGCGCACATTCATCAGGAACAGGAACAGGATCACCGCCACCATGATGGCGCCGTCACGCAGGGCCTCCTTGACGTTGTCGATCGACGATTCGATGAAATCAGCCTGGCGGAAGGAGATTTGCGGCTTGCTGACGCCAGGTGGTAGCGTCTTGGCGAGGCCCTGCAGCGCTTCCTCGATGTCGGCCGTCAGCCTGACCGTGTCGGCACTGGGTTGCTTCTGCACGCTGACAATGACGGCCGGCTTGCCGGCAAAACCGGCGTCACCGCGCTTGAACGCGGCTGCGAACTTCACCTCGGCAATCTGCTTCAGCAGGATGGGCTGACCATTACTGACCGTCACCGCCAGGCTCTGCAGGTCTTCCAGCCGGGTGGTGCGGCCGAGGTTGCGGATCAGGTACTCGCGTGCGTTCTGTTCCAGAAAGCCACCGCTGGTATTGCTGGAGAAGGCCTTCAACGCACCTTCCAGCTGCTCGAAACTGACGTTCAGCTGGGCCATGCGTGCCGGATCGGGTTCGACGCGGAACTGCCTTACCTCACCACCGATGGGGATCACCTGCGCCACGCCCGGTATCGACAACAGCCGCGGCCGCAGCACGAAGTCGGCATATTCGCGCACCTGCATCGGACTACTGCCAGCGCTGGCAGGCAGTGCGATCAGCATGATCTCGCCCATGACCGAGGAGATGGGACCCATATTCGGGTTCACACCCGGTGGCAGCTGCTCGCGCACCTCGGCCAATCGTTCGCCCACCAGCTGCCGGTTACGGTAGATGTCGCTGCCCCAGTCAAACTCGGCGTAAACAATGGACAGGCCAATACCGGAGACAGAACGGACCCGGGTAACGCCCGGCATGCCATTCAAGGCTGTCTCCAGCGGAAACGTGACCAGTTGCTCCACCTCTTCCGGTGCCATTCCGCCGGCCTCAGTCATTACCGTGACCATCGGCTTGTTAAGGTCGGGAAACACATCGACCGGCATGCGCCAGGCGGTCAAGCCGCCATAGAGCATCAGGATCAGCGCGGCGGCCAGGACCAGCAGGCGATTGCGCAGGCTGTGATTGACGATCCAGCTAAACATCGATCGTCCCTCAGCGAATCTGGTTGATGAGGGTGGCGCCGTCGGTCACCACGCGTGCACCTGCCTCGACACCATCGGCGAGCACTTGAGTGCCGTCAATCGGGGTAACTTTGACCGGCTTGGGTACGAAGCGCTCGGCAGCGGTATGTAGCCAGACGATGGCTTCGTTGGCGGGGTTGCGCACCACGGCAGCAGCCGGCAGCGCGACACCCTTCCGCATCGTCCGGGTTTGGGCAATGACCTTGACCGGTTGACCCAGTGCAAGCTTCAGCAGCGGCCCATCGGCACGGAACAGTAGTGGTAAAGCCCCGTCACGCAGGGCACGGCTGCCACCGAGGTAGCGTAGCTTGCTGCCGTCGCCCGCCAGACTGGCGCCAGCCAGGTTGTCCACCAGGCCGGCGTCGAAGGCTTGCGCTTCCACCAGCAGCTGGTTCGGATCGACTACCTCGAACAGCACTTCCTTGGCGTCGACCACCTGGCCTGCGACAACATTGGTCATGGCGATGGCACCGCTGACCGGTGCCAGCAGGGCATCACGCCCTTCCACCCCAGTAGTGACCGCAGCCAGGCGGCCCTTGATGCTGGCCAGCTCAGCCTCCGCTGCCTCGATTTCCTTGCGCGACACGCTGCCCTCCAGTTCATGCAATCGGGCCACATTCTTTTCTGCCTGCGTGTGCGCGGCATGCAGTTCGGCCAGCTGCGACAGCTGGCCACTGTGCTCGGCGCTGCCGACGGCTGGTTTGACATAGGCCAGCAGCTCGCCCCTATGCACGGTCTGGCCCGGCAGTGGCAGCCCCTTCGGCCCGGCCTCGATCCGGCCCGCCAGCAGCGCCTGTACGGTGCCGCCGGCACTGGGATTCATCACTACATGGCCATTCAGCTCAATGGTCTGCGGGTGTTCGCCCATCTCGGCCATGACGGTGCGCAGCGCCAGTCGTCGCTGGGCCACTTTGGGCAGGAACACGCTGCCATCGGGTAGGCGTTGCGGGCGATTGCCAACCAGCGTCTGGGCCGCGCCTGCGTCGCCGTGATCTTCTCCCCCATGCGCATGGACCACACCAATCATGGCGGTCAACAAGGTCAGGCAGGTTGCGGTCTTCAGGTACAGATTCATACTTTCTCCGGGTTGCCGGCGCGGCGCTTGCGAACAACGGCAATGAGGACGGCGGCCGCCAGGCCGCCTGCGGCCAGCCATAGCCAGCGGTGATTGCTTGCCCCTGACTGCTCCACCGGATGGCCATCAACCACCAGCGTCGATTCGAGCAGATCGCTGTCGTCGCCAGCCGTTACCGTAAACACCAGCGGATGCGAACCCGTGGTGGTCAATGGCGCCGCCTGCAACACGTAATGGTCGCCTTGCGGTGTGGCGACGCCTTTGAATGCAGCGCTTTCCACCTCGATATGGGCACCGCTGACGGGGGCGTTGTCGGCATAGCGGTCAAGGTACAGCGTCAGCTGCGGGCCGGACTGCTCGGTCAGCAACTCGAAGGTCTCGGATTTCGCCTCCGTGCGTGGATTGAGGCCGGGTCCCGCCGTCACAGCAGGTGGCGCATCGCCATGGTCTTCGCCGCCATGGGCGAGCACGGATGGCGACAGGGTGACAAACGTTGCGGCAAGCAGGGTGGCTTGCAGGCGGACATTCCTGGTCATGGCAGCACTCCCAATGCCTGGTTGTAGCGGGATATGGCACGGGCAGCTTCGAGGCGGGCTCGGGCCAGCCCCTGTTCAGCATCGAAGCGGTCGCTGTCGGCACGCAAGCGGGTTGCCAAATCGATGTTGCCGAGCTGGTAGGCCTTTGCCATCAAGGTGAAATTGTCCTGAGCCAGTTGCTGGCGTTGGCTGGCAATGGCGACAGCGTCCTGCTGCTGGCGCAGGTCCGTCTCGGCGCTGGCAAGGTCAGCCATCAACTGGCGCTTGAGTTTGTCATAGGCCGCCTGCGCCTCGATCAATTCGGCATTGGCTGCCGCCAATCGAGGCCGGTTACGGGTGTCACCACCGAACGGAACTTTGAGACGAAGGGTCAGCAGCTGGTTATAAGGCTCCAGCGTGCTTTGGCGTTCGCGCGTCAGGGCCAGGCTGAGTTCCGGGGCTTCTCGCAGATTGGCGCCAGCCAGCGCCAGTCGGGCTCGGGCTGCGACAAGGCGTACCTGTGCAGCGTGCAGTGCAGGATGCTGGTCGATCGACGCTTCTGCTATCCCGCCCAGTACGGGAGCTGGGTGCGATTCGAAACGTTTAGCGGGAGACTCGGCATCGAACGCGGGCTGGTCGGCGCTGGGCGCACTGCGGGCAAACACCAGCCAGTCGCGTTGCGTTCGCTGCCAGGCTGCTTCGGCCTGGGCCTGGCCAAGTTGTGCTGCCTGAAAGGCGATCTGCGCCGAATTGGCATCCACGCGGGCAATGGCACCCACCTTGAGGCGGCGGGCCAAGTCGCCCGCGAGCATGGCGGCCTCGGTCGCGCGACGGGTGGCTACGGCGGCGTCGCTACCGGCCAGTTGCAGCTGCCACCATGCCTCACGAAATGCGCCGGCAAATCGCCAGCGCGCCTCGTCTTGAGTGGCTTGATATTGGTCGCTTTCCGCGTCCGCTGTCGCCATTTGTCGGCTACGCTCGCCCGGCTGCCACAGTGGCAGACCGAACTCCAGCTCCCACTCCCTTACGCCCGCGTTGCGATCAGTGCGGTCGGTCTTGTGCGACAGACTAACCGTCAGCGGCTGCGGCGACCAGGCCTGTGCTGCCGTGCGGCGAGCGCTCATTTCCTCCTCGCGGGCTGCCTGCGCTTGGGCATCAGGCTGGGCCAGCCAGGCTTGTTCGAAGGTATCGTGGAGGCCGGCTGCATGTGCAAAGGGCAAGGCGCCCAGCAACAATGCAACCAGCAAGTAAGGTAAACGCATGCAATCCCCTGTCATGCGGCAAGTCGATGCCAAGACTCGTCATGCCGATCGATATGGGTGCAGCTTAGCCAGCGCGGGGTGTCGTCAAACTGACCGCGAGATTACAAATTTGTCATCTTCTGCCGCTGGAGCCGGCGATTGGCTACGATCTCGACTTAGGGAGGATCGCAATGCATCTGCTATTGGCCGAAGACGAACAGCATGCCGGGGAATATCTCGCCAAAGGCCTGGGCGAGAGCGGCTTCGTGGTCGACTGGGTTAAGACTGGTCGGGATGCGCTGCATCAGGCGCACAGCAGCGAGTACGACGCCATTATCCTCGACGTGGGTCTGCCCGACATCGACGGCTGGGAAGTCATCAAGCGATTGCGGCAGACCCAGCAGACGCCAGTACTGTTCTTGACCGCGCGCGACCGCATCGAGGATCGGGTACGAGGCCTCGAACTCGGCGCCGACGACTACCTGGTCAAACCTTATGCCTTCTCCGAGCTACTAGCGCGGGTGCGCGTGCTGTTGCGCCGAGGCAAGCAGCAGGAAACCGACATCCTGACCCTGAGTGATCTGGAAGCGCATCTGCTGCGCCGCCGGGTGGAGCGGGCCGGTCAACGCGTCGACCTGACGGCCAAGGAATACGCCCTGTTGCTCCTGTTCCTGCGCCGGCGCGGCGAGGTACTGAGCCGCACCCTGATCGCCGAGCAGGTGTGGGACATGAACTTCGATAGCGATACCAATGTGGTCGACGTGGCGGTTCGCCGGCTGCGCGCCAAGATCGACGAACCGTTCAGTCGTCCGCTGATCCATACGGTGCGCGGCTTTGGTTACGTGATGGAGCAGCGTGATTGAGCCGTCGTATACCCAGCTTGTTCACTGAGCACGCTACGTTGGCCACGCGGCTGGTCGTGTTGTTCAC
>NZ_JAYRLZ010000064.1:0-17984 GCF_041904975.1 Chitinimonas sp.
CAGGCCTTTTTCGGCGGTGGCGATATGGGAATTGAAAGTCAGGTAGCCAACGGTATTGTTCGGTGCCGGCAAGGTGCGCACATTCTGCACCGGGTTCTCGGTAATGGTGCCGGCAGTCAGGTCAACCGTGCGCGGCGCGCCGCCAAGGTCTTGCACCACAAAACGGTAGGTCTTGCCTGGCACTGGCGAGAACAGGCCTTCATTAAGGGTATCGACATCGTTGCTGTCGGCAACGGCCGCACCATTGATGCTGAGCAGCTGGGTGCCGCGCTGGATACCCTGCAGGGCTGCTGGTGTGCCGGGCTCGATATAGGCCACCACCGCCTTGCGTGGCGGACTGGATGCGAGCAGGGCAGCATGAAAGCCGAAGCCGGCCGATGCGCCCGAAGAGGAGCGCGCATTCCATTCTTCGGTCGGATAAGTGAAGTGGAACTGGTCGCGCGGCTTGCCCGAGGCGGTGAGCTGGCTGCTGCGCTGCGAATTGAAATAGGCGTCCACCACCTCGTAATTGGTCTTGGGCACTACCGAGGAGATCCGGTTGCTGCGCGGATCGACATAGGGCACTGTCGCACCGATGTAGTAGGCCGACGGCGAAACCGATGGCACTTCCCGATACCAGAGATAGGTTTCGTTCACAAACGAGCGTATCCACGCCATTTCGGTGGCCAGCGAGCCCTTGGTATCGCCATAAGGGCGATTGCTCAAAGGATCGATCTGTCCGGCCGGGCGTGGCTGCTCGCACTGCTGCGCCAACGACGTCGAAGAGGGCAGCGTGTCCGGTATGGTGACCGGAATGGTCACCGGCGCATTGATCCGGTCCTCGCGCTCACCAGGGCCTTCGCAACCCGCCAGCCACGAGGCTGCGGCTGCCATGCCTACCCATGTCAAAACCTGCTTCATTGTGTGTTCTCCCTTGCTGCAGACTTGCTGGTGGGGCGCATCAGTCCCGCCAAGCAATCGATATCCTATCCGCACTACCCGAAAAACCGCCTGACAGCTGCGCGGTTCAGAATGGCTTTACCACCACCAGCGCCACGATCCCGAAAAACAGCAAGATCGGCAACTCGTTGAAATAGCGGAACCACACATGGCTGCGCTGGTTACGCCCTGCGGCAAAATCGCGCATGATGCGCCGGCAATACAGGTGATAGGCAATCAGCGCCAATACCAGCGCCAGCTTGGCATGCAGCCAATGACCGCTTACACCATAGCCCAGCCACAACCATAGGCCGAAACCGATTGCCAGATGGGCAAGGCCGGTCATGAAGCGGAACAGCTTGTGCTCCATCAGTGCCAGCTGCGCATGCACCGCCGGCTCGCTACTCATAGCATGATTGACGAACAGGCGCGGCATATAAAACAGGCCGGCCATCCAGCTGGTCATGAATACGATATGCAGGGTTTTTACCCAGAGATAACTCATCAATCTTCCCTAGTCCGCTGAGTGAAAACAGCGGTTTTGTAGCCCGGAATTCATTCCGTCAACATCGCTTAGCCGACTGCAACGCGGCTGCGGCTCACCTATCGGCTTGAAACCCGACCTGGCTTTTGTCGTGATTCTCGCGTCAGTGGCGCCTATGTAGCTTCGCTCTGCACATCGCACGATCAACGCGGCTCTGCCGAATTTCATTCGCCTTGCCGGCAAGGCGGATAAAAACAAAGCCCGATCACTCGATCGGGCCGCGCTTTAAACCTGAACCATATCAAAGTCTTCTTTGCGGGCGCCGCAGTCCGGGCAGGTCCAGTTCATCGGCACATCGTCCCAGCGGGTACCCGGCGCAATGCCGTCTTCCGGGCGTCCGGCGGCCTCGTCATAGATGAAGCCGCAAATCAGGCACATGTATTTTTTCATATCGGTGCGAAGGTAACTTGGGTAATGGGGCTAAAATTCTAACTCATTCGACCCGCCCAGCCTCTTTCCGCATGAATCAATCCCCCCCTATCGTCCTTGTCTTCGCTGGAAACGACCCCTCCGGCGGAGCAGGCCTGTCGGCCGATATCCTGGCGCTATCCGCGCTCGGCTGCCATGCCTTGCCTGTCGTTACCGCCATCACCGTGCAAGATACTGCCGGCATGGAGGAATTCCAGGCAGTCGACCCCGAGCTGGTGTCCGACCAGGCGCGTTTTGTACTGGAAGACATGCAGATCGCCGCCATCAAGGTCGGCGTGGTCGGTAGCCTGGAAAACCTTACGGTGATTGCCGAGATCGCCGCCGATTACCCTGATATTCCGCTGGTACTTGATCCGGTGTTCACCACCGGAGGTGGCGATGAGTTTGCCGGCGAAGAGATGGTCAGCGCCATGCGCGAGCTATTGCTGCCGCATACCACGGTGCTGACGCCGAACAGCCTGGAAGCACGCAAGCTGGCCAGTGATGATGTGGATGAGCAAGAAGCCATGAGCGCCGAAGAGGCGGCCTTGCAGATCCGCAAATACGGCCCGGAATTCGTGCTGGTGACCGGCACCCACGAAAATACGCCCAGCGTGGTCAACAGCCTGTACAACCGCTCTGGCCGCGTGCGTATCGATAACTGGGAACGCCTGCCCGGCAGCTACCACGGCTCGGGCTGCACCCTGGCTTCAGCCGTGGCGGCCTTTATCGCCAATGGCATGGATGTGGCGAGCGCGGTGCGCGAGGCGCAGGATTACACTTGGCAAACCCTGAAAAACGCCTATCGGCCCGGCATGGGACAGTTCCTGCCCGACCGCATGTTCTGGGCCCGCCAAGGGGCTGGTGACACGGCTGCGGCCGAGCCGGGCGACGACAAGGCATGAGGCGGCTGCCGTCTGGACTGTATGCGATCACCCCTGATTGGGCCGACACCGATCGCTTGCTGACCGCCTGCCGGGCAGCGCTGGCGGGTGGCGCGGCAGTCATCCAGTATCGCAACAAGCTGGCTGATGCCGGATTGCGGCGCGAGCAGGCTACCGCCTTGCTTGCCCAGTGCCGGGCAGCGCAGGTGCCGCTGATCATCAACGACCATCTGGATCTGGCGCTGGAAATCGATGCCGATGGTCTGCATCTCGGCGGCGACGACGGCGATCTGGCTAGCGCCCGCGCTGCGCTGGGCCCCGATAAGCTGCTTGGCGCATCTTGCTACAACCGCTTGGCACTGGCCCAGGCTGCGCTGGCGGCCGGCGCTGATCATGTCGGCTTCGGCGCCGCCTTCCCCTCCCCGACCAAGCCGGCGGCGGTGCAGGCATCTGCCGCGCTGTTTGCCGAAGCGCGCCAGGCGCTGTGCTGCCCGATGGTGGCAATTGGCGGCATCACCATCGCCAATGTGGTGACGCTGGTCGAGCTGGGCGTAAGCAATATTGCGGTGATCTCGGCGCTATTTGCCAGCGACGATATCGCCCAGACCGCCCGCGCGTTTGCGCGGCACTTCTCGGTCAGACTGTGATTTTGCGGCGGCGATGGATTGTCCATCGCTCGCCGCTGCTTGCTCGCGCCTCAATCCCCAGCGCGGAATGATCCGATCCCGGAAATCGATTTGCTGACCTTGGCCGGGTGGCCGTAATAGGTGAGCGAGCCGATGCCATCGACCGAGGCAGTCAGCGATTCGCTGGCATGGACATTGATGGCACCCACGCCCTCCAAGCTGACCGTGGCATTGGCCGCCTTGAGCGCCTTCAGGTCCATCGAGCCGGCGCCATCGGCTTGTACGGTGAGGTTCTTTACCTGGCCGCCGGCGGTGAGCAAGCCGGCGCCCTGGTAGGCAATGGTAAAGCTGTCACCCGCCAGGTTATGGAACATCACCTTGCCGGCGCCTTCGCCGGAAAACCGGTTCAAGGTCGGCGTGGTGACGGTAATGCGCAGCTTGCTATTGCTGCCAAAGTGCACGGCATCCTTGCCATTCTTGAAGCGGATCTGCAATTCGCCATTGCTGACGCTGGTTTCCAGCAGAGGCAGGAAGTTATCGTCGCCGCTGATTTTCAGCGAGGTGGCCGCGCCGGCCGTGACATCGAGCACATAAGCGCCTTCGCTGCGAATGGCGGTGAAGTCGCTTACCTGGCGGGTCTGCTCGATGATCTTGCCGCTACCGCGAATTTCCGCAGCCAGGGCAAACGATGAGCAAAGCAGCAAGGTAGTGGCAATCAGGTGGCGCATGGCAGTCTCCGTCAATTAAACATACTTAACGGTATCTTATATTGCTTGCGGTGAATTGCAAGTCCGCCATGCCTGAATCTGGGGTTTTCTCCGTGCTCTCTGCGCCTTTGGGTTGAAAGCCGTTGATGTTGAATTCGCCCTAACCCTGCCAATGCCGGCGCAATAGCGCGTAGAGATCAAAATTGCGCAGCTCACCGCGCACTGGCCGCAGAT
Source organism: Chitinimonas sp. (assembly GCF_041904975.1). Lineage (NCBI taxonomy): Bacteria > Pseudomonadati > Pseudomonadota > Betaproteobacteria > Neisseriales > Chitinibacteraceae > Chitinimonas > Chitinimonas sp. The sequence goes on from NZ_JAYRLZ010000064.1 coordinate 4,322, forward strand.
CATGCAAGCGGCCCTCATGGCGAAAGCCGCATTTTTCCAGCACCCGCCGTGAGGCGGCATTGCTGTCGAGCACATGGGCGTGGATGCGCACCCAGCCCAGCTCGCGAAACGCCCAGTCGCATACCTGCCGGCAGGCGGCTGGGGCGATACCACGGCCCCAGTAGGCGGGCGCGAGATCGTAGGCCAGCTCGCCATGCTGGTACAGCGGCGATACCGTGTGAAAGCCGATAGTGCCGATCAGCCTATCTTCGGCATTGGCAATCGCAAAACGCAGCATGCTCGTCGGTGCGCTGGATTCAAAGCTATCGAACAGCGGCGCCAGATCATCGATGCCAGACAGCTTCCAGCTGGTGTGCTCGATGGCCTGCGGGTCTTGCAGATAGCCATACCAGTCGGCCATGTCGCTACGCGCAATCGGCCGCAGCCGGATGCCGGCAAGATTCAGGATCGGGGTGCTTGCCGGCTGCATGATCAGAAGCCCGACAGCTTGAGGCCGCCCACCAGCGGCTTGCCCTTCTTGGCGCGCTTGCCGACATAGGGCGCCAGATCATTGGCGTCGAAGGTTACGCTCATCGCCCGGCCGCCACGGCCGGTGCCGTTCAGGGTGAGGCTGTTGCCATCGCTGACGGTGATGGCGGTCAGGGTATCGCCTTCGTCCAGCGCCATGGCGATCATGCCGCGACCGCCGCCCGACAGCGCCTTCAGCTCCAGCAGAGGGAAGGCATGCAGGCGGCCGGAGGTGGACAAACAGCACACCAGATTGCCCTCGGCCGGGGTAAACGGCGCCACCTTGAGCAAGGCCTCGCCTTCGTCCAGCGACAGAAAGGCCTTGCCGGCCTTCTGGCGGGTGAGCAGATCCTTGAATTCGCAATGGAAGGCATAGCCGCTGGCGCCGGCGATCAGCAAAGCCTGGTCGGGCTTGCCGGCCAGCAACTGCACGATGCGCGTCTTGGCGGCCAAATCAATGAGCGAGGCGATCGGCACGCCATCGCCTCGGCCACCCGGCAGATTGCCGGCGAGGATGTTGTAAACGCGGCCATCCGAGCCGAATAGCGCCACCGTATCCACCGAGCGGCACTCCAGCGCCGCCAGCAGCTTGTCGCCTTCCTTGAAGCTGATGCTCTGGGTATCGATGCCGTGGCCATTGCGGCTGCGTATCCAGCCTTTTTCACTGAAGATGACGGTGAGCGGCTCGTCGACGACCGCCACCGTCACCATGGCGCGCTCGGTCGCCTCGATCAGGGTGCGGCGCGCATCGCCGAAGGTTTTGGCGTCGTCCTTGATCTCCTTGATGATCTGGCGCTGCATGGCGCCTTCATCGGCCAGCAGGTGTTCCAGCTCGGCCTTTTCATCGCGCAGCTTGGCCAGTTCTTGCTCGATCTTGATGCCTTCAAGGCGGGCCAGCTGGCGCAGGCGGATTTCCAGGATATCGTCAGCCTGCCGCTCGCTCAGTGCAAATGCGGCAATCAGGTCGGCCTTCGGGTCGTCGGCCTGACGGATGATGCGGATCACCTCGTCGATATTCAGGTAGACCAGTAGCCGGCCTTCTAGGATATGGATGCGGTCATCCACCTGGCCGAGTCGATGGGTGGTGCGGCGGCGCACGGTGATAAAGCGGTAGTCGATCCATTCCTGCAGCAGCTGCTTCAGATTCTTTTGCTGCGGCCGGCCATCGAGGCCGATTGCCACCAGATTCAGCGAGGCATTGCCCTCCAGACTGGTGTGGGTGAGCAGCATATTGGCGAATTCGTCGGGATTCTGGGTGCGGCTCTTCGGTTCGAACACCAGGCGCACCGCCACATCCTTGCCCGACTCGTCGCGCACCGTGTCGAGCTGGCTCAGCAGCAACTGCTTGAGCTGTACCTGCTCTTGGGTCAGCGCCTTCTTGCCCTTTTTGATCTTCGGGTTGGTCAGATCTTCGATTTCTTCCAGCACCCGTTGCGAGGACGCATTCGGTGGCAGCTCGGTCACCACCAGCTGCCACTGGCCGCGCGCCAGCTCTTCGATCTTCCAGCGTGCCCGTACCGTCAGGCTGCCACGGCCGCTTTCATAGGCCGACTGGATCTGCTCGCGGCTGGAGATGATCTGGCCGCCACCCGGAAAGTCCGGGCCGCGTATGGTGTCGAGCAGGTCGGCCACTTCCAGGCGCGGATTGCGGATCAGCGCCACCGCCGCTTCCGCCACTTCGCTCAGATTATGCGGCGGCATCTCGGTCGCCATGCCCACGGCGATGCCGGATGCGCCATTGAGCAGCAACATCGGCAAACGCGCCGGCAACAGCTTGGGCTCTTCAAATGCGCCGTCGTAGTTCGGAATGAAATCGACGGTGCCCATATCGATTTCCGACAGCAGCAATTCGGCAATCTTGGTCAGCCGCGCTTCGGTGTAACGCATCGCCGCTGCGCCATCGCCATCGCGCGAGCCGAAATTGCCCTGGCCATCCACCAGCGGGTAGCGCAGCGAAAAATCCTGCGCCATCCGCACCATCGCCTCATAGGCAGAGGAATCGCCATGCGGGTGGAATTTACCCAGCACCTCACCGACTACACGTGCCGACTTCACCGGCTTGGCGACTGCCCCGAGGCCCATCTCGTGCATGGCATACAGGATGCGGCGCTGCACTGGCTTCTGGCCATCGCTCACTTCCGGCAGGGCGCGGCCCTTGACCACCGATACCGCATATTCCAAGTAAGCGCGCTCGGCATAGCGGCCGAGCGGCACCGCATCGGCACCGCTGAAGTCGGTCAGGCTGGGTGGCGGCGGCAAGTCGGCGCTGTTGCCGCTCTGCGGCGTGTCCAGCGCGGGCGTGTCGTCATCGTCAGTCGGCAAGTCGGGAGTGTCATTCATGATGCTTTACGGCGGTCGGAATCAGGCGGGCGATGATGGCAGAAGCGCCGGTCAATGGGTAGCGCTACGCATGATGTTGCTGCCGGGGGGCCGAGGGCAAACACGCGGCGCCGCATCGCGCCATGCATTGCCGGAATATGCCATTCTGCGTACAGCCCGTGCGGCGCGATGCCGGCTCCTCTATTCACCCTATGACCTTGATGCCCATGCAAACACCCGAAGCCATGCTGGACTGGCTGAAAAGCAAACCGACTTTGACTGCGTTATGCGAGGCCAGGCCGGATGTATGGCGCCAGGTGCGCGATGAGCTGGCGCAGCTTGTGGCCCGGCGTGATGCGGCCGAACTGAAGGCAGTGGCCGAGCGCGCCGCACAAGCGGCGCTGCCGCATGAGCGCTTTCTCAGCGGCGAGCGCAGCGGGCGCGCCTTTGCCGCCCAGGTGGAGCAGCTGCTGCGGCAGCGCATGACCGAGCTGGCGATCCGCCAATATGTGTTTTCGGCGGCAACCGGTGTGCGCCAAGGGAAGGTGCGCTTCAATCTGTTCAATGGCCTGATTGCGCAGCGCCTGCTGTTCAAGCGCGATTTCGAGCGCAAACCGGTGTCGCTGCGCTGGTTCCGCTTGGTGTGGCCGCTGCTATGGCAGCGCCGGCGGCTGATGCCGCTGGTGGAGCAGCGCGGCATTTACTGTTTCTTTTCGCGCGAGTTGATCGCCGCGCTGGCGGCACGGCTAGGCCAGCGGCCTGCATTGGAAATCGCCGCGGGCGACGGCACGCTGACGCGCTTTTTGCGCGATGCCGGCGCCATGGTGGATGCCTGCGATGATTACAGCTGGCACAAGCAGCTGGATTATCCCGACTGGGTGCGGCGCATGGACGCGGTTGAGGCCTTGCGCACCCGCTCGCCCGAGGTGGTGATCTGCTGCTGGCCGCCCGCCAACAATCGCTTCGAGCGCCAGGTGTTCCGTACCCGCAGTGTGCAGACCTATATCGTGATCGGCAGTCGCTCGCACTTTGTCACCGGCAATTGGGCCGACTACGAAGCGCAGACCCTGTTTGCCTGTGGCGAGGATGTCGCGCTGAGCAAACTGGCGCTGCCGCCGGAATTGGGCGCGGCGGTGTATGTGTTCGAGCGTATCAGGCAATAAGTGATGCGGTGCTGCTGCGGCTGTCCTTGGTGGCGCGCCACGCTGTTTCGCTGGCTTGCGGGCGGGATATCGTCTCGCTTCGCTTGGCCGTCACCGGGGTGATGGGCTGTTGCTTGGATTGCGCGGCTGACTTGCTGAAACACAGTGGACTGAACATGACTGCCTCCGGCCGGATCGGCGTTTTGATGGAGGCAGCTTAAGGGCCGGCTCGAAGCAGCGTTACCGGCTTGCGATAAAGCGCAGGGCTAGCGGGGTGAAATGCAGATTTGGCGCGCTCAGCCACTTCCGGCGGGCTCGGCGCGCCATGCCGATCGATGATGGATCAGAAGTCATCCTGTGGATTATCGCCCGCTGCCAGCTGGGCCTTGCCGGCTTCCAGCGCGGCAATTCGCGCTTCCAGGGCGGTCAGCGTCTCACGCGTCTTGGCCAGCACCGCCTGCTGAACTTCGAACTCTTCGCGCGTCACCAGATCCAGCTTGGCAAAGGCGGCAGTCAGCACCGCCTTGATGTTCTTCTCGATATCGCGCGCCGGGCCGGTGGCCATTACCTCGGCGATCTTGCCGCTTACCTCGTCGAATAGTCGTTGCGCCAGCATCGCTTGCTCCTTGTTGGATGGTTAATGGCGCAAGTCTAACAAATCGCCATGCGACTCGGCCGCACCAGCATCTCGCTTCGCCCGATTCGAGCGCACTGTTTTGGTGCAAGCTACGGGGGTGGTATTGGTAATAATTCAATAACAGATTGAATCTAAAACAATAAATGCTTTGGCACGACCTGTGCTAAAGCTTTGCAGTCAGCAGTATTTCATTACTTCAAGGAGCGAAGATGAAGTTCGTCAGTGCCATCATCAAGCCGTTCAAGCTTGACGAGGTACGGGAAGCACTGTCCGCCATTGGCGTGCAGGGCGTGACCGTCACCGAGGTCAAGGGATTCGGTCGTCAGAAAGGCCACACCGAGCTGTATCGCGGCGCGGAGTATGTGGTCGATTTTCTGCCCAAGGTAAAGCTCGAGATCGCCGTCAAGGATGATCTGGTAGAGCAGGTGATCGAGGCCATCGAGAAAGCCGCCAATACCGGCAAGATCGGCGACGGCAAGATCTTCGTCTTCGATCTGGAACAGGTCATCCGCATCCGCACCGGTGAAACCGGCGCCGACGCGCTCTAGAGCCAGGAGAATCCACATGAAGAAACTGCTCGCGACACTTGCACTGTTTGGTGCATTGGGCCTGGGCCAAGCCTGGGCGGAGGACGCAGCGGCGGCCAAACCCGCCGAGGCGCCCGCAACATCGGTAGCGGCCAAGCCAGCCGATGCCGCTGCACCGGCTGCCGTAGCGCCGGCAGCAGCAACGCCAGCCACCCCTGCTGCTGCGGCTCCTGCTGTAAGCACCGCGGCCCCTGCCGCTCCGGCGGCCGCGCCAGCACCGGTCCCCAATAAGGGCGACAACACCTGGCTACTGGTGTCGACTGCCCTTGTCATTCTGATGTCGATTCCCGGCCTCGCGCTGTTCTACGGCGGCCTGGTGCGCTCCAAGAATATGCTCAGCATCCTGATGCAGGTATTCGTGGTGTTTTCGCTGATCTCGGTGCTGTGGGTGATCTACGGCTACAGCCTGGCGTTTACCGAGGGTAGCGGCGCGCTCAGTCCGTTTATCGGCTCATTCAAGGACCTGTTCCTCAAGGGCGTCACGCCGGATTCGGTGGCAGCCACCTTCAGCAAGGGCGTGGTGGTTTCCGAGCTGGCCTATGTGGTGTTCCAGGGCGCATTTGCCGCCATCACCTGCGGCCTGATCGTCGGTGCCTTCGCCGAGCGCGCCAAGTTCGCTGCGGTTCTGGCCTTTGTGGTGATCTGGTTCAGCTTTGCCTACCTGCCGATGGCGCATATGGTCTGGTTCTGGCCTGGCCCGGACGCATTCACCAACCAGCAAGCCGCTGATGCTGCGACGCTTACCGGCGGCTGGCTGTGGCAAAAAGGCGCGCTGGACTTCGCCGGCGGCACCGTGGTGCATATCAATGCCGCCATTGCTGGTTTGATCGGTGCCTATTTTGTCGGCAAGCGTGTCGGCTACGGCCGCGAAGCGATGACGCCGCACAGCCTGACCATGACCATGATCGGTTCCTCCTTGCTGTGGTTCGGCTGGTTTGGCTTCAATGCCGGCTCGAATCTGGAAGCGACCGGTGTCGCAGCGCTCGCCTTCGTCAATACCTGGGTGGCAACCGCTCTGGCCGCCTTGGTGTGGATGGGCATCGAGTGGGCGTGGAAGGGTAAGCCTTCGATGCTGGGCGCGGCCTCGGGCGCCGTGGCCGGTCTGGTGGCCATTACCCCGGCTTGCGGCTATGTCGGTGTTGGCGGTGCGATGGTGATTGGTGCACTGGCCGGCGCAGTCTGCCTGTGGGGCGTGCACGGCCTGAAGCGCCTGCTTGGCGCGGACGATGCGCTCGATGTGTTCGGCGTGCATGGCGTTGGTGGCATTCTGGGCGCCCTGCTTACCGGTGTGTTTGCCGATCCATCGCTGGGCGGTGCCGGCATCTACGACTATGTGGCCAATGCGGTGGGCAAGGACTACTCGATTGCCAGCCAGGTGCTGACTCAGGCCAAGGCAGTGGGGACTACGCTGATCTGGTCCGGCCTGGTGTCGGTGATTGCCTACAAGCTGGTCGATCTGACCATCGGCCTGCGCGTACCGGAAGACGAGGAGCGCGAAGGGCTGGATCTGACCAGCCATGGCGAAAAGGCGTACAGCCAGTAAGCCGCAGTGTGATGTAACCAAAAGGCCCGTTGCGACGGGCCTTTTGCTTTATCGGTAGCAGCAATCGCGGTGTTGCTGAGGGTCGGTGGCCGACTACAGCAAATGATCCAGCAGTTCCGGTCCGAATACCTCGCGCTGGATGTGTTGCGGCGCAATGCCATGCGCCAGCAGCGCCTGCCATTGGGCTTGCATGAACGGGATGGGCCCGCACAGGTAGAAGTCGGTATCGGCAGGCACCCCAGCCAGCACCCGCTCCAGCGCCATTCGCCCTGGCTGTGCGTGGTGATCGGTAGCGCCGGCCTGTTCGTAGAAAACATGGGTCTGCAGGCCGGCCAGTCGGTCGCGGGCATTGGCGAGGTCGGCACGCAAGGCGTGGTGCGCGGCCGATTGCGCGGCATGGGCAAATATGATGGGTCGGCTATCACGGCGATCGGCCAGGGTATTGAGCACTGACACCATCGGCGTAATGCCGACGCCGGCCGAGATCAGGGCGATGGGGCGGCCAGCATCCAGATTGGGTGTGAAGTCGCCGAATGGCGCGCCCACGGCAAGGCGGTCGCCCTGCTGGACGTGCTTGTGTAAATGGTTCGACACCATGCCGGCTGGTGTGGCGCCCTCGCCCGCTTCGCGCTTGATGGTCAGGCGCCACCAGTCGCGAGATGGCGCGTCCGACAGGCTGTACTGGCGTATCTGCCGCCGCCCCAGCGCCGCCAGCTCGACAGCAACCGATACATACTGGCCCGGCTTGAAGGCGCCGGGGGATTGGCCATCCGGCGTTTTCAGATAACAGGAAATCACCCCGTCGCATTCCTGCCGGGTTTCCATCACCTGCAATTCACGCATTTCCCCGGTGGCGGCGCCAGATTGCTCGCTGAGCCGCGCTTCGGCCGCGATCAATTCGCCGGCCAGCAGCCAGTAGGCTTCATCCCAGGCTGCCAGCAGCGCCGGGGTGGCGGCGTCGCCGAGGACTTCCCCGATGGCAGCAAGCAGATAGCGGCCAACAATCGGGTAATGCGCCGGGCGTATGCCTACCGACGCATGCTTGTGGGCAATGCGGCTGGCTACCGGCGCCAGCGCATCAGGCTTGTCGATATTGGCGGCATAGGCAAATACGGCGGCGGCCAGCGATTGCTGCTGGCTGCCATTGGCCTGGTTGCCCAGATTGAACAGGTTTTCCAGCTCGGGGTAGGCGGCAAACATGCGCTGATAAAACACCTGGGTAATGGCGAGGCCGTGTTGGCGCAGTACGGGAACGCTTGCTTCGATATAGGGGCGGGCGGACGGAGACAGCATGGGCTTTCCTTTTACTGGTATCAAAAATGCAACTTTTAGGGCGAAGTGAAACGGCTGCCTGTGCTTATGGCCTCGCAACAATGCTGGCGCCACCCAGGCTGGCCTGGCTGGGGATGTGACCGTGTTCATGCATCAACAGCAGGCTCTGTCCGATGCGTTCGGCGCGCGCCAGCCAGGCATTTGCCAGCTCGGGCGGCAGGGAATCGAAAAGTGTCTGCCGGAACAGCGCCAGCCAGTCTGCCAGCAAGGCGGGAGTGAAGCCGCTCTGGGCATGGCGTTGCGCCACCTGATAGCGATAGTCGAGATAGCGCTCGCCGCCCAGCGTTACCCACCAGAAATGGCTCAGATGCTCAAGATGCGCCGGCCAGTCCTCAACCCGGGCGAAGGGGATGGCCAGTCTTGGGTGCTGTCTCACCTGCCGGTAAAAGCGCTCGACCACTGCTGCCACGCCGGCTTTGCCGATTTGTTCTGCAATATCAGGCATGGCTGGCCTCCTGGCGCGCCACGAACTGGCGATGCAGGGTGATGATGGCCTCGCCCGTGCCTTGGGCGCTGACATCGGCCAGCGTGTATTCATCCATCCTGGCGTAGAAGGCGGCGAGGCCGGCATTGAGCGCCGCCTTGAGCAGGCAGCCGCCGCCGAGCGGGCAAGGCGGATTGTGGCAATCGATCAGCTGGGTGGTTTCCTCCAGGCCGCTCAGCACCGCCCCAAGCTTCAGGCTGCTGGCGCTTGCTGCCAGACGCAGCCCGCCATTGCGCCCGCGCGTTGCATTCAGCCAGCCCAGCTTGCCCAGACGGTTGACCACTTTCACCAAGTGGTTGTGCGGCACGGCAAACTGGCTGGCGATTTCGGCAATGGTGACCGGCGCAGTGCGTTCATCCTGATGGCTCAGATACATCAGCACACGCAGGCCAAGGTCGGAAAAGCGGGTGAGCTGCATGACTATCCTTTCAAAGTCGTGACCATGCTAAATAACATGCATTCAATATGCAACTTAAATTCCGAGAACGGGCAGCGCGCCCTGCTTCCTTGCCTGCCCATTTGGCAAGCGGGTGGATGGGGGCGTATCTCGTGCGTCTCCGGCAGGCCGAGCGAAGGCTCGCGCAATCCAATGCCCTGTCTCCGGATAACCAGCCCTGCCGGAACAAGCCGCACATTGCGCCAAATCAGTGCGAAGCCGCATGCGCCTATCTAAGATGGCGCATCTGGTCTTATCGGGAACCGCCATGTTTGAAGCCGCCGAACTGGGACATCGTATCGACAAGGACAGCTACAAGGCGCAGTTGCCGGCGCTGCGCGAGGCGCTGCTCGATGCGCAATACGAGCTGAAGGAAAAGCCGGCGTTTTCGGTGGTGATCCTGATCAATGGCGTGGATGGCGCCGGCAAGGGCGAAACGGTCAATCTGCTCAATGAGTGGATGGATCCGCGCCTGATCGACACCCATGCCTTTGGCGACAGCGGCCACGAGGAATACGCCCAGCCCACCATGTGGCGCTTCTGGCGCGCCCTGCCGGCCAAGGGGCGCATCGGCATCCTGTTCGGCTCCTGGTATACCGCGCCGATTCTGCACCGGGCTACCGGGCAGAGCGGCGCCGGCGAGTTGCAGGCCGCCATCGACGATATCGTGCGCTTTGAGACCATGCTGGCCAATGAAGGCGTGCTGCTGCTGAAGTTCTGGTTCCACCTGGGCAAAAAACAGCAAAAGGCCCGCCTGCAGGCGCTGGAAAAAGACCCGCGTACCCGCTGGCGGGTTGGCGAGGCCGACTGGGAGCACTTCAAGCAATACGATGAATTCCGGGCCGTATCGGAAGAAGTGCTGCTGCGCACCAGCACCGGCCAGGCGCCGTGGGTGGTGGTGGATGGCGAGGACGAACGCTATCGCAGCCTGACCGTGGGCCAGGTCCTGCTGCAGGCGCTGCGCAAGCGCCTGGTCCACCCCGATGGCGACGGCACGCCGGCGATGGCCGCCCCGCTATTGGCGCCGCTCGATGGCATGCGGGTACTGGACCGGCTGGTGCTGGACCAGACTATGAGCAAGCGCGAATACAGCGAGGAACTGGAAAAATGGCAGGGCCGGATCAACGCCCTGAGCCGCGACCCGCGCCTGAGCCAGCGGGCGGTGGTGGCAGTATTCGAAGGCAATGATGCCGCCGGCAAGGGCGGCACCATACGCCGTATTACCGGCGCACTGGATGCGCGCCACTACCATGTGATCCCGATCGCCGCCCCCACCGAGGAAGAGCGCAATCAGCCCTATCTGTGGCGCTTTTGGCGCAAGCTGCCCAAGCGCGGCAAATTCGCCATCTTCGATCGCTCGTGGTACGGCCGGGTGCTGGTGGAGCGGGTGGAAGGCTTTGCGCCGGAGCCGGACTGGATGCGCGCCTATGGCGAGATCAATGACTTCGAGCGCCAGCTCAGCGACGCCGGCGTGATCGTCATCAAGTTCTGGCTGGCCATCGACGCCGACGAACAGCTCAAGCGCTTCCAGGCACGCGAGCAGACTGGTTTCAAGCGCTTCAAGATCACTGAGGAAGACTGGCGCAATCGCGATCGCTGGGATGCCTACCGCGAGGCGGTGCACGATATGGTGGAACGCACCAGCACCCGCGATGCGCCCTGGGTGCTGGTGGAAGCCAATAATAAATACCACGCCCGCATCAAGGTGCTGAAGGCGCTGTGTGAGGTTATCGAGGCGAGGTTGGTTGGGTGAGCGAGGCCTGAAAAAGTTGTTTGCAGAATGGCTGCCGCTGCGGTGACACTGGGTTCCCCCTCTCCCCGGCCCTCCCCCGCGAGGGGGGAGGGAGCACGGCGATTTGCCTTTGCGCAATGCTCCTACATCTCGGCAGTCCAGCATGTTGCGGGCTTTTGCTAACTGGGCCCACTGGTTTGATTGGCGCTTACCGCTTGCGTAGTTCGCTGTCAAAAACTCAGTTTTTCCTTCAGCTCCAGCAAGTTGCGCCGCGAAATTTCCAGGCTCTTGCCGTCATCCAGCACCGCCTTATAGCCAAAGCTCATGGTTTCTTCGATACCGCTCACTTTTTGCAGATTGACCACATGCTGGCGGCTGATGCGAAAGAAAACCTCGGGTGGCAGGCGTGCTTCGATGCTGTTCAGCGACTTCTTTACATAGGCCCATTGCTGATCGAAATACACCTGCACATAGTTCTTGCAGCTTTCCAGATAGCGGATATTTGCCAGCGGCAGCAAATGGCATTTCTCGCCATCCTTGATAAAGATGCGGCTGTTCATGCTTAGCCGATCACCGTCGTCCTGCTTCGCTTCAACCGCGCCGAGCTTGGCAATGGCCATGGCCAGCCGCTCCGGGCTGATCGGCTTGAGCAGGTAATCCACTGTATTGAATTCAAACGAGCGGATGGCGAATTCGGCGTAGGCGGTGGTAAAGATGATGCGCGGCGTGTAATCGAGCTGGCCCAAGAGATCAAAACCACTGCCGCCGGGCAGGTGGATATCGAGAAACAATACCTCGGGTTGATGCTCGGCAATCAAGGCCAGCGCCGCATCGGGCTGCTCGGCGGCGCCGACCACCTCGATGGCGGGAAACTCGCCGAGCATACGTACCAAGCCCTCGCGGGCCAGGCGCGAATCTTCGATCACCAGCGCCTTCACCGCGCCAGCTCCTTGGGCAGCAATAGTTCGACCTCGAACTGCCGGGTATCGCGCGTCACCAGCATCTGCGCGGCCTTGCCGTACAGCAGGGCCAGCCGGCGTTCGATGTTCTGCAGGCCGATGCCGGTACTGGGCGATTCGCTCGCCGGCGCTTCGGGCGCATCATTGCCGACAAACAGCTTGAGCCGGCCATCGCGCTCGCTGACCAGCAGCGCCAGCACGCCGCCGGCCGGCAGCTGCTCCAGGCCGTGCTTGATGGCGTTTTCTACCAAGAGCTGCAATACCATCGGAGGGATCAGGCAGTTACGCAGGGCATCGGGCACATCCAGCGTCAACTCCAGCCGGTTTTCCATCTGGATCTTCATGATGGCGATAAAGCGCTCCACCATCGCCAGCTCTTCCGACAGCGACACCTTGTCGCGCCGGCTCGATTCGAGCGAATAGCGCAGCAATTCCGACAGCGAGGTCATCATGCCATCGGCGGCGCGGCCGTTTTCCTGGAACAGGAAGCGGATATTGTTGAGGGCATTGAACAGGAAATGCGGGTTGAGCTGGCTGGCCAGGGTACTCAGCTGCGCCTCTTTCAGGCTGTTCTGCAGGCGCAGATTGGACAGCTCGGCCTGCCGGGCGCGCTGATTGGCCATGGCGCTGACAAAGATGAAGATCCAGGCGCAGACGAACAGCTGGTTGGACAAGCCATTGCCGACAATCAGCCTGAGCGCATGGTGCAGCGGCTTCCAGCCGGGCAGCTGGGCATGGCTTGCCACAATGCCGGGCCATACCAGCGGCAGGGTAGCGATGAATACGCAGGCGGCAATCAACAGGCCGGCCAGCGTGCCGTAGAGCAGCGACAGCAGGGCCACCCGCCACAGCTCCAGCCGCTCCCAGCCATTGCGCAGATACAGGTAGCGAAAGCCCAGCACACAGCCGGTATAGGGTAGAACCCAGATCAGGGTTGCCAGCGCATCATTGCGCAGGCTGCTGCCCCACATCCAGGCCGACAGCAGCTGGGTGACGACGATCAGCAACATGCCGCAGCCATGCAGCAGCCAGAGTCGGGCATCGCGGGGGAAAAATGCGGGCGGGTCGGTATCGCTCACTGGCGGGGCGCCTCGATAAACAATGCCCCCAGTGTAGTGGTGGCTACGCCATCACTCAAACGGCAAAAAATGGTCTTTATCCCCGTTTTGCACCATCCGGCACCTATTGCGCCGGGGGGCACGCGCGCGCGGCACCATGGCGCCTCATTCTTTTGGGAACGCCGCCATGACCTCTCCTCGCCTGCTTCGCTCTGCACTGTTCATCACCCTGTCGCTGGCTGCCATGGCCGCGCCCAAGCCATCCGGGCTCGATCTGGGCGGTTTCGATCGCTCGGTCAGGGTGCAGGATGATCTATTCACGGCCGTCAACGGCAGCTGGCTGCGCAATACCCCCATTCCGGCTGACCAGCAGGCGGCGTGGGGTGTCGACGCGCCGGCGGTGGCGCGCCAGCGTATCCGCAGCATTGTCGACCAGCTCAGCCTCGGCAAGCACCGGCCCGGATCGGTAGGCCAACAAGTCGGTGATTTCTATGCCAGCTTTATCGATACCGCTTCGCTGGATCGCGCCGGCCTCGCGCCGATTGCACCGCTGCTGTCCGACATCGACGGCATCGACAGCGTGGCCGCCTTGGCAAAGTGGCAGGGCCGCATGCAGGGCATTATCGAGACGCCGATCTTTTTGCAGTTTGTCCTGCCCGACTTCAAAGACCCCGGCATCAATCGCCCCTATTCCGGCCAGGGCGGGCTGGGCCTGCCGGGGCGCGATTACTATCTCGACACCAGCAAGCCGGAATTTGCCAAGGCGCGTGATGCCTATCTGCACTATCTGACTACGCTGGCCGGGCTGGCTGGCGACAAGAACCCGGCCGATGCCGCCAAGCGCGTGCTGGCACTGGAAACCCGCATCGCCGCCCTACAGGTGGCACCAGAGGACGCCCGCGACCCCGGCAAGATGTATAACCCGAT
>NZ_JAYRLZ010000065.1:0-17944 GCF_041904975.1 Chitinimonas sp.
GTATGAACTGACAGGTCTATCAGGATATCGACGCTGTCGCGCCGGATCATGTCGATGGCGACCGGGTCTGACAATGCACCAATCTCGCGCCAGTGCTCGACTTGTTCCTTGAATCGATGTGACACCGCATCAAGCGGGGCTAGCGACGTGTTGTAAGCAAACAGCGATATTTGCCCGCGCTCGTGGTTCTCCAGCAAGGGGCGCAGGAAGTAGGCGACGGAATGATCGCGCAGGTCGCCCGATACCAGTCCGACGCGGATCGGCCGGTCGCGTTGCTCGGTAGCGATGATGTGCGGGACTGCTTCGGTTTCGGTGTTTTCAAATCGCTTGGCCCAAAGCCTGGCGGCTTCGAAGCGTTCTGCAGGTGTGCGCTGTGGATCGAAATGCAGGGTGTAGATCAGGTTGCTGAGCAGCTCGGCATTGTCTGGTGCGGCTTCTGCGCACTTCTTCAGTGACTTGACCGCCTCGGCAATTCTGCCGGTGGCACGCAGGGTGTTGGCGTAATTGCCGTTTGCAGTTGCAGCTTGGGGATTAAGCATCGCTGCATGCTGAAAGCGTTCCAGCGACTCATCGACTGCACCTTGCTCGAGCAGGCTGTTGCCGATCAGCTGATGAACCGGCGACGTACCCAGAGGCCTGAGTCGCAGTGTTTCATCGAAGCAACGAACCGCATCCTCAAAGCGCCGCGACATATGATAAATGGAGCCGAGATTGGCCCAGGCATCCGCCGAGTCCGGCTGATCCGCTACCACCTGCTCCAGCATGGCAAGCGCTTCTTCGTGCCGCCCTTGTTGCGCCAAAGCAACGGCAAAGCTCTTCTGGACGTCGATGTCTCGGGGGTTGGCTGCAAGCAGGCCCTGATAGATTTCGTTGGATTCGGCAAACTCGCCCAGGCGGGTCAGGGAAAAGGCGAGATTGAGCGTTGCTTGCGGCAAATCCGGGTTCCAGATCAAGGCCTGGCGGAAATGCGTGGTGGCTTGCTCGAAATCGCCTCTTTCCAGCATCAGCGTTGCCAGATTGTTGTGCGCTTCCGGATAGGCCGGATTGAACATCAGGGCGCGCTCGTAACTCTCGATCGCTTCATCGCGCCTACCGGCTTCCGCAAGCGAAATGCCCAGGTTGTAATGGGCCTCGGCATAGCCGGGTTGCAATTCGATCGAGCGGCTATAGCTGGCAATTGCGGCGTCCCGATTACCGGCAATTTTGTGAAGATTACCAAGATTATTGTGCGCTCCGGCGTTTTTTGGATCGCGGCTGACGACAAGCTCAAGAAAATGAGCCGCTTCGCTGATTTTGCCCAAGCGTGCGCTATTGCTGCCTAGTGCGTTGAGGATGTAAAGATTGTCTGGTTGCTCGGAAAGCAGCAGGCGCAGCTGCTGATCGGCCTCTTCCAGTTTTCCGGCAACGCTAACTGCAATGGCTGCCTCAAGTCGCGGCATCATCGCCGCTATCGCCTCATCCGTCGTACCGGCCGTCTCGTGTGTTAGCGCACTATCGCTCATGGTTGCTCAGCAGGTGGTTGGCATGCCAGCAACTCTAACTGGGTGACGCACATCCCGCCAAGCATCTCAAGTTACTGTTGCGAATAACCGATATTCATCAGGTCAGGCACGCAAATGCAAGCTGGCCGACAGGCGTAAAAAAATGGCGCAGTAATTGCTTTTGATCATTGCTTGCTAATTTGTCGCGGGCTACTAAAGTTTCATGGCCACGTTCCGATAACAAGGAGTGACAGCCATCCGAATGCGCGGGAAGCGGATCCCTTCATTAACAGCGCCTTCCAACAGGTTGTCTGGCTAGCCAATCGATCAGTACTTACGTAAGGAGTAATCATGATGAACAAGCATTTGTTAATGGCAACGGCGGCTGGTGCTGGGTTGATGGCGGCCAGTGTGGGCGTTAGCGCCGCAAGTTTCACTCATGCCGGTGTGTGGGCTGCGAGCGTGAGTCCGACGCTGTATGTGGCCATGGTGCCTGCAGGCCCCACCAGCACAGACGGCACCTTGTTGCTGGAGGTTGCGGTTGGCGCCGCCGGGTTGAACTTCTCCTATGCCACTCCGGTTATCCCGAACAAGGACGTCACGAATGTCGGTGGTGCTGGTAGTGCTTCGGTAGTGGCTGTGGCTTGGTCCAATACCGATCCGCTGTTTACGCCTTACACCACTGGCTTGGCAGGTTCGGCAACGTTTTCATATGCGTTGGGCAGCACATCGGCGGCTCAGATGTTCCAGCGTCAGGAAGTGGTTGCGCTCGGAACTGCCACATCTTCTCCACGCGTGACTTGTGATGTGTTCTTCCAGGTCAGTCTGGATGCTGGCAATAACCTGAAATTCGGCGTCAATGCGGCACGCCCGGTGAATTGGGCCAGCACCAATGCCGGTGTTTCGTATACCGCGGGTACCGGTACGGCTACGACAGGCTATACCATCAGCTCGGACTACTGGAACGGTGGCGTAACCGGGAATCTGGTAGCCAATCAAAGCACGGTGGCTGCGCAATCCACCTACACCACCTTTGCTCAACCGGTGTCGGTTTCGACCATTCTGACCGCGAGCATGGGCAATGTAAGTGGATTTACCAATGCGACCTACACCACGCCTGCAGCTGCTGTGAATGCAATGCGCACTTGCGCCAATTTTGGCGTGACACGCAATGCTCTCACTGCGGCGGCACTGGGCAAGATCTGGTAGCCATACCCCTATTCGATTGCCTGTTCTGGCAAATCAGAAAACCGTCGCTTTTGCGGCGGTTTTTTTTGCCGTTCTTCGGCATATCTTGCCGCTCGCTGGCGGACTGTGTACCAATTTAGCCGCTGAATGGCGTCCCATTTTCCGTAAACCGGGCATGGCGTTTGCTCCTCCTGCTGGCTTAGCCTAGAGTTGGCTTGCCACAATAATGGAGGGAGTTCATGAGCGATCCAGCAGCAGAAAGCCAGCAGACTTCATTAACCCTCGAACAGATGCTTGGCTTGATTGCCCTTCGCCATAGTGAAGGTGAATACGCCAACGTTGAAATGCTGTGCCAGAAAATCCTGGAAAAATATCCAGGGCATCCAAACGCCTTGTATTTCCGAGGTTTGGCTGCTGCCGCCCAAGGCGCGTGGGCATTGGCACAGCAATGCCTGGAAGCCCTTTCCGACATAGATGGTGTTGCCGATATGTCGCGTGACGCACTGGCTGGTGTATACGCGGCGCAACAAAGCTGGCAATCGCTGGTGCATCTGGCCGACACGGTACTTTCTCACACTCCGGATAATGCCAAAGCCTATTACTGGCGCGGCCTGGCCGCGCGGGGAATGGGCGATGTTGCAGCCGCGCGCAATGATCTTCGCCGTGCAGTCGCCTTGGTTCCCGGCTTTGTTGAAGCGCGTTTTGAATACGGCAATCTTTTGCTGGTGGAGAACGATGCTGCGGCGATTACCCAGTACGAGCGCCTGCTGGAATTGGCCCCGACGCGTGCCGATGTCATGAATAACCTCGGTTTGTCCTATTCGATGCAAAGCAAGGCCGATAAGGCAGAAGCAGCATTTCGGCGGGCCTTGTCGGTTCAGCCCGACTATGCCGAGGCAAAGGCAAACCTGGCAGCCATCCTGCTGCAGTCCGGGCGCAGTGATGAGGCTGGACGATTGTTTGCCGAGGTTCTGGCGCAAGCGCCGCACCTGGCAGATGCTGTGGCTGATTTGCAGAGCCGCATTGCAGCGCAAACGGTAACTGGAGGTGCACAGTGATAGATCAGGCTAAATTGGCAGCAATGCCGCAATGGCGGGCCGATGCGATTGTCGCGCTGGAAGAGAATGATGCTGTCACGGCGCAGGATCACGTCATTGGCCGCTTGGCTGTGGCACCGTTCGATGCGGAAGCGGTTTTCCTGTTCGGTATGTGCCGCCTGGGGCTGGGCCAGTATGGCGAGGCTATAGAATCTCTGCGTATGGCGCATTTGCTGGAGCCGGGCAATGCGCGAATCGCCAATCAGTTTGCCTTGGCACTCAAGATGGTGCGCGATTACAAGGTGGCGCGGCGGGTATTTCTTGATGCGGTCAAGGTGGCGCCGGCCGATCCGGAAATTGCTTACAACTTTGCGGCAAACGAGGCCTTGGCAGAACGCCATGAAGAAGCCGAAAAGTACTTCCGTCGCGCCATTGCATTGAGCGCTGCCCAGCCTGACAGTCGGGTTCCGCTTGATCTGGCTCGCTACGGTTTGGCCAATGCGCTTATTGCCCAGGAAAAGTACGCAGCTGCCTTGCCGCTCTATCAGGAACTGAAAGACGTGTTTCCTGATGATCTGGAGTTACTCAACAATCTCGCGGTTGCCTATTTGCGCACCGGCGATGCCGAGCACGGACGACCCTTGCTGGAGCGGGTGGCAGAATTGACCCCGCAAGACAAAGGAGTGTTGCTCAATCTTGGCGTGGCCTGCCAGTTGCGCTGGGAATTGCACGGCGCGCTCACGTTTTTCAAGCGCGCCTATGCCATCGATCCGAACGATATCGGCGTATGCGTCAACCTGGGCCTGACGCTGGAGCGAATGGGCAGACCGGCGGAAGCGGCCGTCTACTACAACCGCGCCATCAAGATCGACCCGAATCAGTCGGATATCCACTGCTATTTCGGTGTGGCGATGATGGCGCAAAACCAGCTGGACAAGGCGGAGAAGGCCTTCAAGGACTGTCTGGCCATCAATGCCGAGCATGCAGAAGCCTTGCAGGGCTTGGCCAATCTGTATCGTCGTCGGCAAGACAAGGTCAAGGCGCGCGAACTGTATGAGCAGGCCATGCAGTCAAAACCGGACTGGGTACCGTTGTACCCGATGCTCGCCTCCTTGTTGATCGAGATGGAGGCGTTCGATGATGCGGCCAATGTGCTGGAGCGAGGGTTCGAACTGGCACCGATGGAGCTGGGTCTGTGGATGAGCAAGGCCTCGCTGCGCCTCAAGCGCGGCGATATTGCTGGCGCCATGGAGGTCTATCGCGAAATCATGGCCAATAGTCCGTCCGACCCCGGTTCATCGTCCGGGGTGCTGTTCTGCATGAATTACGATGTAACCCTGACACCGGCAGAATTGGCCGAGCACTACAAGAATTGGGACGCGCAATTCACCCGCCATTTGCGCGATGACCAGTTCCAGTTCCCTAACTCGCGCGAACCGGGCCGGAAACTGCGTATTGGTTATGTTTCAGGCGATTTCCGCCAGCATTCGGTCGGCTTTTTTGCTGAACCCATTATCTGTAATCATGACAAGCAACGCTTCGAGGTGTACTGCTATGCCAATCTTGGCCATGTAGACTCGGTAACCCAGCGCATCATGGCCAAGGCGGATCATTGGCGCTGGATTGCCGATATGCCGGACAAGGCGGTAATCGAAATGATCAAAATCGATCAAATTGATATCCTGATCGATCTGTCAAATCACACGGCGTATAACCGCCTGTTTACCTTTGCTGCAAAGCCGGCACCGGTACAGATGACCTGGATAGGCATGCCGACCACCACCGGTTTGTCGGCTATTGATTACCGGATATCCGATCCCTATATGGACCCGCCGGGCATGACTGAGGCCTTGCATTCGGAAAAACTGCTGCGCCTTGCTCATTCAGGCTGGTGCTATGTGCCGGCGGATATTGGCCGTGATATTGAAGTCGGGCCGCTGCCGGCCAGCAAAAATGGCTATTTGACCTTTGCGTCTTTCAATGCTTTCGGCAAGATCAATACCCAGGTGATCGAGTTGTGGGGTAAATTGGTATCGGCTGTTCCTGGGTCGGTATTATATATGTATACCGGCGGCAAGGATGCCGACGAGACCCTGAATGAAAAGGTCAAGCGGGTATTCAAGGCTTGTGGCTTCCCGATGGAACAGCTGCGCTTGTTTGGCAGCAAGCCGATGAAGGATTTTTTGGCATTTCACAATGAAATCGATATTGCGCTGGATCCCTTCCCCTATAACGGTGGCACGACGACTGCGCATTCCTTGTGGATGGGCGTGCCGGTTCTGACGCTGGCTGGTGTCAAGCCTATCCAGCGCATGGGCGTCAGCATGAATACCAATGCAGGCGTGCCGGAATTCATCGCCAATAGTGCCGAAGAATATGTCGAGATTGCCGAGCGTTTCGCGCGTGATTTGCCGGCGCTGGCTAAGGTGCGAGCGGGTTTGCGTGCTGCCATGCAGGCATCGCCCTTGATGGATGCCGAGTTGGTTACCCGGGATCTGGAGGCCGGCCTGATCGAGGCATGGGAAGATTGGTGTGCCAGGAATGAGATGGCTTCGCTGGAGGAGAGTGCATTATGAAACAGGTCTTGCATGTAGGCTGCGGCGCCCCAAGCCCGACTTCGCTATATAGCTTTTTCCGCGTTACCGGTTTTCGCGAGGTAAGGCTCGATATCGACCCCGATTGCAAGCCGGAAATCATTTCGTCGATTACCGAAATGCCGATGATTGCCGATTGCTCCTATGACGCAATCTATTCCAGCCATAATCTGGAGCATCTGTTTCCGCAAGAGGTGCCGGAGGCGCTTGGTGAATTTCATCGTGTGCTCAAGCCTGGCGGTATTGCCCTGGTCACCATGCCCGATATCCAGGATGCAGCAGAAATGATCGTCAATGATGGCCTGGAAGAGACGGCCTATATGTCACCCTGCGGCCCGGTATGGCCGATGGATTGCGTGTATGGCCACCGGATCACCTTTGCCGATAAAAAGATCTTTGCCCTGCATAAAACGGCCTTTACAGCAACGCGCCTGAAGCGGGTATTGAAAGAAGCGGGTTTTGAATATGCCCATGCTATCCGTGATAACTTCATTTTGTGGGGCGTTGCGCGCAAGGCTGGTGAATTGGTGATCGATTAGCGAATCGACTGCATCTGGCTTGATTGACGGCATGCCAGGTGCAGTGGCTTTCCGGTGTTTATGGACAGATCGTCAGATTTGGCACGCCATTTGATGTGCAAACGCTCATGACGGAATGATTGAATCCGTTGGCGTTACCGGGCCGACTGCACGACAGTTTTACAGGGGACATGACTGCCTGGTATGAGAAAGCAATTCGACATTCCGCTGTTCAAGGTATTCATGCCGCCGCGCGAAAGACTTTTGCCGGCGCTTGAGCAGGTACTGTATAGCGGACAGATCTCCGAAGGCGAGCCGGTTCTGCAATTCGAGCGGCGATTCGGCAGCCTGGTGGGAAGCGGCAATGTGCTGTCATTTTACAGTGGCACTGCGGCTTTGCATGCCGCCTTGGTCCTGGCTGGTGTGCAGCCAGGCGATGAGGTGATCTCCACTGCAATGACTGCAGAGCCGAGCAATATGGCGATTTTGCATGCGGGTGCCAAAGTAGTATGGGCAGATATTGACCCGGCGAATGGCAATATCGATCCGCTGGCCATTGGCAGGTGTATAAGCCCGGCTACGCGTGCCATCCTGGTGGTGCATTACGGTGGAGTGCCGGCACCATTGGCGGCCATCAGGGCATTGGCCGCTGCGGACGATATCGTGGTGATTGAAGATGCGGCGCATGCGCTTGGTGCGCGCTATGCCGGTGCACCGATTGGCAGCCATGGCGACTATGTGATGTTTTCGCTGCAGGCAATCAAGCATATGACGACGGTGGATGGCGGCATGCTGGCTTGCAATATGCAAAATGCCGATGCAATTTTGGCAGCAGGGCGTAAATTCCGCTGGTTTGGTATCGACCGCGCTGCGCCGCGTACTGAAGTGGATGTGGCATCGGTCGGCTATAAATACCATATGAATAATGTCACGGCGACGATTGGCCTGACTCAGCTTGATTTTATCCGACCGGTGATCGATCGGCATATTGCCAATGGTCGATATTTCGATACGCATTTGTCGGGAATAACTGACTTGCAAACGTGCGTATTCGAGGCAGTTGCCGAGCCATCGTATTGGTTTTATACCGTGCTGGTGGAGAATCGCGAAGGTTTTATTCGCCACCTTGCCGAGCACGGCATTGCCAGCTCGATGGCGCACAAGCGCAATGACTGGCATTCGGTATTTTCCGATAGCCGGACGGAGTTACCTGGCCTCGATCAGTTTTATTCCCGAATGATTCATATTCCCTGCGGCTGGTGGGTCGGTGATGCGGAACGTGAATACATGGTTGATGTGATTCGCGCAGGCTGGTGAATCGATGTCGGTATCCATCCCGCTATTCAAAGTCTATACCCCGCCGGGTGCGGGCACTGTGCTGGAGCAGGTGCTGGCCAGCGGGCGCTTGGCTACCGGCCCGCAGGTGGCGGCGTTTGAGGGTGAGCTGGCGCAGTGGCTGGGTGTGCAGGATGTGGTGGCAATCAGCGACGCGTCGGCGGCGCTCACCCTGGCGCTCTACCAGGCCGGCGTGCGGCCCGGTGATGAGGTGATTACCTCGCCCCTGGCCTGTGCCGCCAGCCTGATGCCGATCGCCAATCTGTTTGCCCGGCCGGTATGGGCAGACATCGACCCGGCCAGCGGCATGATTGATGTCGCAAAACTGAATGCGCTGTATAGCAGCCGAACCCGTGCCGTATTGCTGTATCACTGGTCAGGCAATGTCGGCAATGTCGCCGCTATTGCCGCATCGGCGACGCAGCATGGTGTGGCGCTGGTGCAAGATGCCAGCGAAGCTTGGGGCGCGCAGCTCGCCGGGCGCTATCTGGGGAGCGAAGCGGATTTCACCGTTTACTCGTTTTATGCAACCAAGCACCTTAGCTGCGGTGAAGGCGCTGCCTTGCTGGCTCGAAAGCCCGCAGATCTGCTAGCGGCGCGGCGCTTGCGGCGTTTCGGCATTGATTACGCCGGCTTGCGCTTGCCCTCGGGCGATCTCGATCCGGCGCTGGATATACCGTTGGCCGGCTTCAATATGCCGATGAATGAGTTGGCGGCGGCGCTGGGCCGGCAAGTATTGCCGCATATGGATGGTTTGCTGGCCAAATATGCTGAACATGCCGGCTACTACCAGCAAATGCTGGCAAATTGTCCAGGCGTGCAACTGTTGGTGCAGCAGGCAGATAGTCGCTCCGCCTGGTGGACTTATTCGCTGCGGGTGGAGCGGCGCGAGGCACTCGTGGCCAAGCTGGTTGCGGCAGGCATAGGCGCACAGCGCCTGCATATACGTGGCGACTGTTACCGCTGCTTTGCACCTGCCGTTGCCGATCTTCCCGGTGTGACGCAATTCGATGGCGAGAATCTGAGCATTCCCTGTGGCTGGTGGCTTAGCGGTGATGATTGCGAGCGTATCGTTCGCTGCATTCAGGCAGGTTGGTGATGTCGATCGGCTTGCGTCGCGCGACGGCGTCCGAGCTGGCTGCCCAGTTACCCGAGCTTGACCAGCAGTTCGTGTTCGGCAAGGGGCGCAAGCTATCGCTGCTGCAGCGCTATCCGGCCATGTTCGCGGCAGATGGCTACGGTGGAATGTATGTGCTGGCAAGCGCCGATTCGCTGCTCTCTTCCCTTTGCTGCAAGACAGTTCTGTGGCATGAGCGCGGCCGCGTGTGGCGCGGCGCCATGATAGGCGCGGTGTATACGCCACCGGCATTGCGGCAGCAGCAATATGCCAGCACCTTGCTGCAGGCATTTTCTGCGCAGCTTACTGATGATGGCTACGACTTCGCCGTGCTGTGGGCCAGCCAGAGCGGGTTTTATGCAAGGCAGGGCTGGGCGCCGCGTGATAGCAGTGTGGTCGCTGAACTGCCGGCCAGGCAGGCTCCGGCCGAGCCCACGGTGACGGTGAGGGCGATGGACGCAAGTCTTGCCGGCGAGATGGAGGCCATACGAACGGCCTACTTGCCGAGCCGGATTATGCGTAATCCGATTGACTATCTCACCCTGCCTTTGCCGGCTGCGGATTTGCATATACATCGCTGGCTGGCAGGCGGCGGCGATTGCTATGCCTTGCTGGGATGGGCCGGTGATCAGGGCTATGTGTACGAGATGGTCGGCAATCCGAAGGGCTATGCGGCGCTGTGGCGCAGCCTTCTTGCGAGCGGAAAGCACTTGCTGATCAACGACGCGCTGGAAACCCCGTCATACCTGTGGTTGAGCGATCAGGCTGGTGTGAGCTGGCAGGCCAAGTCGCTGGCGATGTGGCAGTCGCTGTCAGTAGCGTTTGGTGAGCGCGGCGAGTTTGACGCCCATATCAGCTTTCTGGACCGGGTTTAACTGGCAAGCCGGCGGCAATGGATTGGTCGCCGCGCGGTTTGCCTGATCAAGCAGGGCAGGGCGAGCCAGTTTATGCGCCTGTCTCTTATGACTGCCCGCTTGCTTGGGCTGCACACCAGCTCCGCCAGATTTCCCGGTACAGCGCTTCCAATTTGCGGGTATAGCCGACCTCATCCATCAGGGCAGATTGTGCCAGGCGCTGCCTGAGCGTTTGCCGCAAGTCGGCCAGTGCCGCCGGATTGCGCGCATAGCGCTCAACCAAGGCAATCGCCGCCGTATCGCTATCACAGGCAAATTCGCGCAGGCCGGCGCTGTCGAGAATGCTTAAACCGGCTCGCGACAAGAATCGGTTGCCAACCAGCGACAGTGTGGGAACGCCCATCCACAGGGCTTCGCAGGTAGTGGTGGCTCCGTTGACGGTGAGCGGATCCAGCGCGATATCGATTTCGTGAAACACCTTGAGAAAATCCGGCGTACTCAGCTTGCCGAAGAAGCGAATCCGCTGGGCACCGATGCCCTTGGTGGCAAAGGCGTCAAGAATGACCTGGCGCGGCCTCCCTTCCGGAATGGTGGCCATCACCAGGCGCGCATCCGGCAGGGCGTGCAGCAGCTTGGCCCACAGGGTGAGGCTGCTATCCTCGATCTTGTTTACATTGTTCATCGAGCCCAGCGTCAGATAACCATTGTGTTCAATCGGTGATGCATTGACCTCGGGAGCATCAGGATTGGGCCGATAGCACCACAAGCTTTGCGTCAGGCGTAGCAGGGTCTCCGAATAGTAGGCCTCGCTGCCGGGCGGATCAGCCAATTGATCGGTAATGCGATAGTCGATTGCCTTGAGCCAGGTTGAACCCGGGTAGCCGATAAAGGTTGCCTGAATCGGGCAAGGCTTCATCGCCATTGCTTGCAGACGGTGATTGGCAGTATGCCCGGCGAGATCGATCAGTATGTCGATCTTCTGAATACGGATGCACTCGGCTAGCTGAATATCGTTCAGGCCTGAAGTTTCGACCCAGCCATCCGACATTGACCTTATACGCCGGGTGTATTGATCATGATCTGTGCTGTTGTAATAGCAGAATATTTCGAATTGTTGTTTGTCATGTCGCTCCAGAAAAGGTTCGGCAAATCGGGCAACCGCATGATTTCGGAAATCGGGCGAAATATAAGCAATTCTTAGCTTTCTTTCCGGGTCAGGTGGGTTTCGGTGTGGCTTTCGGTGTTTTTGCAGCGCTTGCTCGATATTTTTCCATAACAAGGCCTGCTCTGCCCGCCAGGCTTCGGTGTTGACTGTTGGGTCGAACACCATCGCATAAAATAGATTCGAATAGGCGGGGAGTTCAGCGGGATGATTGTCTCGATTGGCCCGCATGCCGGCAATTGCTTCACCAAGACGACCCAGCTGTAGAAACATGGAGGCGAGATTGGCTTGTACTCCAGGCATCTTCGGGTCGAGTCCGAGCGCAGTTTCAAAAGCCTCGCATGCCTCATCACTACGTCCAAGCAAGTGGAGCGTGTTGCCAAGATTGTTATATGCATCCGCATTTCGACTATTGAGTGAAATGGCACTACGTATTTCTTGCTCGGCCAGGGCCCACTCGCCCTTGTTTGATAAGGCCTCGCCAAGGTTATTGTAGAAACTGGAGTTGCTTGGGTCCAGTTTGATGGCCGCCCGATAGCATTCGATGCTCTCATCCAGTCGCCGTAATTTTCCGAGTGCAAATCCAAGATTGAAACGAAAGATTGCAGCATCGGGTTCTAGTGCCACCGCTTTTCTGGCTGCCGCAAGGCCCTCATTTACCTGACCAAGTTCCATCAAGGTGGCGCCCATATTGCAGTAGGCATCGGCATAGTCCGGCTTGATTGCAATGGCCTGTTGATAGTGCTCAATGGCCTGTCGAGGCTTGTTCAGTCTTTGATACAAAATACCGATATTATAATGCGCATGAAAATCCTTGGGGTTCAGGCTCAGGCAGCGCGTTTCAAGCTCGATAGCCTGATCATATCGTGCGCGCTTGAGTTCGATCGAGGCTAGTGCGTGCAGCAGTGTCAGATCGTCCGGATTGGATTGCAATTGGTTTTGACACAGTGTTGCGGCCGCATCCCATTGCTCCCGCTTCATCAGTGTCTGTATCTCGTTGGTCGGCACCAATCCGCCTTGCTTGTTATTGCTGCCACAGCAATGCTTGAATTTTCGCTGACTTCCGCAAGGACAAGGGTCATTCCTGCCGGTATTTTTTGACATGGATTGCCTGCTGCTGTATTTGGGATTCATCATGTTACGGCTTGGGGCATTTCGTGAAACTGGAAATGATTCAGGGTTGCCTTTGTTGAGCAGGCTCGGATGGCGGCATCTGAGTGGTTTTCCACTCCAGGTATAACTCGCGTGCTGCCTGCAAGCTCGGGCTGACCGGTTCGCTACCGGCGCATAATGCCATTTTCACATGCTTCGGTTTGGTTTTTAGCGTCTTTTCAAGCACGGTAATTGAGTCGTGAAATGTAATGCTTTCCAGCGTGCTGGAGAATAGCGTTTGCTGTGGTTTTTTGTCGCGCGGCCAGAAATGATACAAATCGTCGATCATCCTGTTGCAAGTTGTTGAAAAAATATTCTGGCTATCTTCGGCTTCCAGGTAACACGCATGCACGTCTTCGAACAGCAATACACCACCAGCAGCCAGGCTCGGCCAGCAGTGCAGCAAGGTGGTAACCATATCGCTGCTTTGATGCGAGCCATCATCGAGGATGATGTCGAATTCACGATCAAACAGAAAGGTATCCCAAAACATCGGGTCACCCTGGTCGCCTATATGTATATCGATGGTGTCGCTGGCATTGCGCAGGCATACCGGATTGATATCGATGCCGGTCAACCGGCAGCCCTCGCCAAAATAGCGCTCCCAAATTTCCAGCGAGCCACCTTGCCAGACACCGATTTCCAATACGCGTGGCGCCTTGCCGCGAAATCGGCTCAAATGCCGATCATAGATATCGAAATACCATTCCCATTTATGGGCGGGGTGACCAGTGTGCTCGGCGAATAATTGAGCATAGGTTTTCTGCATGAGTGCTTGCTCCCGCTTAGGTAATGAAAGGCTGAGCTGCATATCGCCAGGAAAGCGCTGAACGAATCACGACATCAGGCAGCAAGGCAGGCTCCGGGAAAACCGCGGTGCTTGCAAATGTCAGTTTGTCAGTGATGTCTCGCTGCTTCATCCCACCCCTGCACCCCGCCATTGCTGGTGCGCCGCGCCATCGCTGTGTTGCGTGCTTCGTTCTACGACTCCCCGGGCTTGTTGCGTTCAAGCTTATGCGAATCTGTCAGTGCTCACTAGCCGATGTACGTCTGTATGGCTGGCATATGGTGTGCTTGACACAGTTTTGGCTGGCTGGGCAGCTTTGCTGCGATAGCGCTGGCTTGCGGGTTGAATCCGTGTTTAGGATTAGGTCGACAGCGCTGCAATCATGCGGCACAAGGGGGAATGCGTGTTCAACGATAAGTCCATCCTGATTACCGGCGGTACCGGCTCATTTGGTCGCCGTTTCATTGCTACCGTTCTCAAGCATTACCGGCCCGCGCGGGTGGTGGTGTTCTCCCGCGATGAGCTCAAGCAGTTCGAGATGCAGCAAAGCTTCAACGCCCCGTGCATGCGCTATTTCCTGGGCGATGTGCGCGATGGTGAGCGGCTGTCGCAGGCGATGCGTGGTGTGGATTATGTGGTGCATGCCGCCGCGCTCAAGCATGTGGTGGCAGCCGAATACAACCCGACCGAGTGCATCCGCACCAATGTGGGTGGCGCCGAAAACGTGGTCAAGGCGGCCATCGAAAACGGTGTGCACCGGGTGATTGCGCTTTCCACTGACAAGGCAGCCAGTCCGATCAATCTGTATGGCGCTACCAAACTGCTGTCGGACAAGCTGTTTGTTGCCGGCAACAATATTGCCGGCGGCCACAAAACCCGCTTTGCCGTGGTGCGCTATGGCAATGTGGTCGGCTCGCGCGGTTCGGTGGTGCCGTTTTTCCAGAAGCTGATCGACGATGGCGCGCGTGATTTGCCTATCACTGATGTACGGATGACGCGCTTCTGGATCACGCTGGATCATGGGGTGGACTTCGTCATCAAGGGCTTTGCCCGGATGCGTGGCGGCGAGTTGTTCATTCCGAAGATTCCATCCATCCTGGTGACGGATTTGGCAAGGGCGATGGCGCCGCATCTGCCGCATCGGGTGGTGGGCATCCGCGCAGGCGAGAAACTGCATGAATTGATGGTTCCGCTCGACGATGCGCGCATGACCTTGGAGTTTGATGATCACTACGTGATCTGCCCGGTGGCGCGTTTCAACGATAGCGATGTCGATTACACGCAGGACGGCATGGGAGAAGTCGGCAGGCCGGTGGGCGAGGAATTCGAATACCGCTCCGACACCAATCCACATTATCTGAGCGTCGAACAGATCGCTGCGCTAAACCGGGAGCTGTGAGCGCATGATCCCCTACGGCCGCCAATGCATCGACGATAGCGACATCGCAGCGGTGGTGGCCGTGCTGCGCGCTGATCTGATCACCCAAGGGCCGATGGTCGAGCGCTTCGAGCAAGAGCTTGCTACATTGACCGGCGCGCCCCATGTGGTGGCGCTGTGCAATGCCACCGCCGCCCTGCATCTGGCTTGCCTGGCGCTGGGCCTGGGGCCGGGCGATCGTCTGTGGACCAGTCCCAATACCTTTCTGGCCAGTGCCAATTGCGCGCGTTACTGCGGTGCTGATGTCGACTTTGTCGATATCGACCCGCTGACCTGGAATCTCGACGTAGCCGCACTGGAAGCCAAGTTGGCCGTCGCTGAACTTGCCGGCACCTTGCCGAAAATCGTCGTGCCGGTCGCTTTTGCCGGCCAGAGTTGCGATATGGCCGGTATCCGCCGGCTGGCCGACCGCTATGGCTTTGCCGTGATCGAAGATGCCTCGCATGCCATCGGCGCCAGCTATCTGGGCGAGCCGGTGGGCGCCAGCCGCTATGCCGATGCCACGGTATTCAGCTTTCACCCGGTGAAGATCATTACTACCGGTGAAGGTGGCGCGGTGCTGACCCGCCGTGCCGATGTGGCCGAGCGGGTACGCCTGCTGCGCACTCACGGCATGGTGCGCGACCCGGCCAGGCTGGAAGAGCCCGCACCGGAGTTATGGCATTACGAGCAACAGGCGCTCGGGTTCAATTACCGCATTACCGATATCCAGGCTGCGCTGGGCCTTTCGCAACTGGGCAAGCTGGCCGGCTTTGTTGCACGGCGCCGGCAACTGGCGCAGCAATATGATGCGGCACTCGCCGGGCTCGGCATCCAGCTGCCAGGGCGCCAGGCTGGCGCCGTGTCGGCCTGGCATCTGTATGTGGTCCGGGTGCCGCAGCCGCTGGACCGACGCAGCGTGTTCTACCAGCTACGCAATGCCGGCGTGGGGGTGAACGTCCACTACATACCGGTACACACCCAGCCCTACTACCGCGATCTCGGTTTTGCCTGGGGCGACTTTCCGCAGAGCGAGCAGTATTACCGCGAGGCGATTACCTTGCCGATGTTTGCGGCGATGAGTGAAGACGAGCAGGTACAGGTGATCGAGGCGGTGCGGCAGGCGGTGTTGTAAAGGCGAGCAGGTAAGGGCAGGCAACGATCAGACAGGTGGGGACATGCGGCAAATCAGCGAGCAAGAAGCATTCTGGCAGGGCGAGTTTGGCGACGAATATGTGGACCGCAACGACGGCCCTGCCGCAATTGCGGCCAATATCGCCCTGTTTGTCAAAGCCTTGAGCCATACCGCCCGTATCGACAGCCTGCTCGAATTCGGCACCAATCGCGGGCTCAATCTGCAAGCGCTGCGGCAGATCCTGCCGCATTGCGAGCTTACCGGCATCGAGCTCAATGCCAAGGCGCATGCCCTGGCGAGCAAACTGGGCATTGCCGAGGTCTGGCATGGCTCCTTGTTTGATTACCCAATTCGCCAGCAAGTTGACCTCAGCCTGATCAAGGGGGTACTGATCCATCTGGACCCAGCATTGCTGCCCCAGGCGTATGAGCAGCTGTATCGCGCCAGCCGTCGCTATATCCTGGTGGCCGAGTATTACAACCCCACGCCGGTGGAGGTGAACTATCGCGGCCATGCCGGCAAGCTGTTCAAGCGTGATTTTGCTGGAGAAATGCTTGATCGTTATAGCGACTTGCAGTTGATCGACTACGGTTTTTGCTACCAGCGCGACCCGGTGTTTCCCATGGGTGACGGATTCTGGTTCCTGATGGAGAAACGCGCTTGACATACCTTGTGGCGGTTATCCCGGCGCGCGGCGGCAGCAAGCGCATACCACGCAAGAATATCCGCAACTTTCTCGGCAAACCTTTGCTGGCCTACAGCATCGATGCTGCACGCCGAGCCGCCGTGTTTGATCACATCATTGTCAGCACCGATGATGAGGAAATCGCCAATGTGGCGCGCAGTTGCGGTGCGGAAGTCCCTTTTATACGGCCTGCCAGTCTAGCGGATGACTACACCACCACTGCGGCGGTGATTTGCCATGCCATTGCCAAGCTGCAGCAATCCAGCATTACCCCCGACTATGTAGCGTGCATTTATCCGACCGCGCCCATGCTGCAAGCGGAAGATCTACGCCGTGGTCTCGCAGCGCTGCAAGCGCGGGCTGATAAATCTTTTGCACTTGCAGTGACCAGCTTCCCGTTTCCGGTACAGCGCGCGATCCGTATCAATCAGGATGGCGCCATCGATGCACTGTATCCGCAGTACCGCGATACCCGCTCGCAAGATCTGGAGGCGGCCTACCATGATGCCGGCCAGTTCTGCTGGGGACGTACCGAGGCCTGGTTGCGTGGCGATATCATATTTTCGGCAGCCACCCTGCCGGTACTGCTGCCGCGCTACCGGGTGCAGGATATCGACAACCCGGAGGACTGGCAGCGGGCTGAGTGCTTGTTGGCCTCGCTGCGTGCCAGCGGGGATGTGGCGGCATGAATGTACTGATCCGGGCTGATGCTTCTCTGCGTATTGGCACTGGCCACGTAATGCGCTGCCTTACCTTGGCAAATGCCTTGCGGCAATGCGGCATGACAGTGCAGTTTGCTTGTCGCGAATCACTTGGGCATGCAATTGCAACCATCGAAAAGGCAGGGTTTGCCGTGATTGGCATGGCCGCAGGTGCCGAGCTTGCTGAAATTGATACAGTAAGCGATGGGCAGGCTGATTGGGACGAACTTGACGGCATGGTGTCCGATCTTGCGCAATTTGATTGGCTGGTGGTCGATCACTATGCGCTTGATGCCGGATTCGAGCGAGCTGCACGAGATCGTGTCAAACGCGTCGCGGTAATCGACGATCTGGCGAATCGGTCCCATGAAGCGGATGTTCTGGTTGATTGCAACCTGACCGCAACATCCGATCTCTATGCCGATCTACTACCTGCTCAAAGTACCTTGCTGCTGGGTCCGCGTTACGCGCTGGTTCGCCCCGCCTTTTGCGGTGATCCAATGCCAATTCGCGCCGATATAGGGCGCGTGTTGGTGAATTTTGGGGGAGGTGATTTGTATGGCGTCACTGCGCAGGTCATGGATGCGCTGGAATACAGCCCTGACTTGGCCTGTCACTTTGTGGCCGGAGTAAACAACCCCCATTGGACAGAGCTAGCGCGGCGGGTTACGGGCAAAGCACACTGGCATCTACACCGGCATGTAGAGGATTTTGCTTACCTGATGCGGCAAAGCGATCTGTGCATTGGTGCGGGCGGTAGTAGTACTTGGGAGAGGGCTGT
>NZ_JAYRLZ010000379.1:0-3163 GCF_041904975.1 Chitinimonas sp.
CGCATGCTGACGTAGATGACTACGCTGCGCGCGAGCCTTGCTCTCGGCGGTTTTCCGACGAAACGCGATCCGCCGACAAAATGTCAACAGAGCCTAGCAGCCTGTTGGTGCGCCGCGCTATTTCAGTTCGGCTTTCAGATCATCCCACCACTCTGCCCCCATCGGCGTATCGGTTGGCAAGGTCGGGTTGGCAATGCGGAACAGGCGCCTGCCCGACAATTGCAGGCTGCCCAGAGCGCGTTTCTTGTATTCGAGGTAGCGCCGATCGAATTCGCCAGAGCGGCGCAAGCGTTGCAGGCCGTCTTCTATACGCGCCGCCAGCGCCTCGCCCTGGCTATCTCGTGCCACATAGAAGTAGCGTGGCAATGGGTAATACAGCATCAGCTGGCGCTCGATGGCCAGCTTGGGAAACGCGCCTTGCTGGGCGGAAAATTCGCTGGCGATTTCGTTTACCCCCCGCGAAAACAGGGTAAACCGCCCGGCGCGCAGCATCTGGAACAGCCCGTCATAGCCCTCGCCCTCCACCACCGGCAGGCCGGCAGCACGCAAGATCTTTACATCGACCCAAGAGCGGTCCTGCCCTTGCTCGAAGCGCGCCAGCTCGGCCAAGTTGCTTACTTTGTCCAACTGCGGCTGATTGTCTTCATTGATCAGGAACAGGCGGTAACCGGTCAGACCTTTGTCGAGCGGAATGCGGATCGGCCGCAGCTTTCGTTCCAGCTCGCGATCAGCAGTGCGCACGATGATATTGATCAGGCCTGAGCGCTCAACCTCTGCGGTGGCACGCGCTGCGGTCATCGGCGCCGCCTGCTCTTGCAAGATGTAGTCGCCATACCTGGCGCGATTGGCCTCCAGTGCCGCCTGCAGCAGTCCCCAGTAATAGGCATAGCGCTGATCGGCACTGCTCTGCCCCGGCGCATGGCGGATCTGCAAGGGCGCTGCCTGCAGCAGCGACGCCCAGATAAGAACACCGATGAGCAGCGCCATGCGCACGGCTACCTCACTTGCCTGCCCCTCAGGGCGTATCGTCCAGCGGCATATCGTTGCTGCCGCGCGCCGCAATCACGCCGAGCCGCCGTTTCAACGAGGTATCGCCATGACCGAAGGTGCGCGCGTAATACACCGCATTGGCCATCACCTTCTTCACATAGTCGCGTGTTTCGGTGAACGGGATGGTCTCGGCATAGATCGCCCCTTCCAGCGCCCGATCAGCCCGCCAGGCCTTGGCGCGACCCGGTCCTGCATTGTAGGCAGCGGTTGCCAAGACTGGCTGGCTACCCAGGCTATTGAGCACATGCTTCAGATAATAGGTTCCCAGCTGGATATTGAAGCCGATCTCGTTCACCGCGCTGGGCTCATAGCGCACCCCGATCTTTTTCGACACCCAGCGGGCGGTCGCCGGCATCAGCTGCATCAGGCCATTGGCACCGACGCCGGACTTGGCCACCGTAACAAAACGGCTTTCCTGGCGGATCAGGCCGTACACCCATGCTTCATCCAGATTGAGGTTTTGCGCATAGCTGGTGGTGACATCGTGGTAAGGCGCCAGAAAACGTAGGCTCAGGTCATGCAATTCGCGCGTGCGTTCGGCCGAGTAGATGGCCCGGTCGTACCAGCCGGCCTGGCGCGCCACCTCGGCCGCCGCCAGCAGCTGCCGGTCGGTGAGACCGCGCATGCCCCAGTTCCATTCACGCACGCCTTCCAGACGCCAATCCATGCTGAACAGGGCCAAAGCGCGCGACACCGCCGGCAACTCGCGCGCGGCGCGCAACTCGGCCTCGCTGGGCTTGTAGCGGCTGGTATTCATCTCCACCGCCACGCTGCCCATATCTTCGCGGGCCAGCAGGCCGTAAAAGCTCTGGTCGCCAAGTAGTTCGGCAAAGCGGCGATCGGCTTCATCACGCTGGCCGGCCTGCAAAAACGCCCGCCCACGCCAGTAGCGCCAGGCCGGCTGAAAGCGCTCGGCCACCGGCATGGCATCGATCACCTGGCCGACGATCTTCCATTCATTGGCGCGCAAGGCGGCACGCACCCAGGCGGCGCGGCCTTCCGCATCGAGCTGGTTGGCCGGCTCGCCGGCAGCAAACCAGTCCAGCGCCCGATCGTCGAGCTTGCGGATCGCCAGCTCGCCCAATTGGCTATAGGCATGGCGGCGGTCCGGCTCGGGCAGATGCAGTTTGTCCAGCAGCGCCTCACCGCCACCCAGCTCACGCCGCGCCAGCCGGCTCACGGCAAACACCGCCAATTC
The DNA here is from genome assembly GCF_041904975.1 of Chitinimonas sp. NCBI lineage: Bacteria > Pseudomonadati > Pseudomonadota > Betaproteobacteria > Neisseriales > Chitinibacteraceae > Chitinimonas > Chitinimonas sp. The sequence continues at coordinate 2,249 of NZ_JAYRLZ010000379.1, forward strand.
GCGCCCACCGCGGGTGTTGACCGATAGCAGCGACGCCGCCTTTTCCGGCTTGGCCGCCACCGCCTGGATACGCTTGGCATCGATGCCGGCGGGCTGTTTCAGGCGATCGAGCAATTGCGCGGCAAATTCCGGGCTATTGGCATCGAAGGCCAGCCGTATCCGCGCCCAGGCGTCTTCTTCGCTCAGCTGCCGGTCATTGAACATGGCATCGAACACCGGGCCGCACGGCTCGGGCAGGCCCTTGCCGGTAAACCACAGCGGCTTGGCCTCGGCCTCCAGCAAATTCTTGTCATGGCGCACCACGGCCAGCTGCAGGCGATAGCAATGCAGATCGCTGCCGAGCTCCCATTGGCCGAGCTTGGGCCATTCGCGTTCGAATTTCTCCCAGTCACCGCGCTTGGCCAGCGCTCGCAGCCAGTTGCCGCGCAGGCGCTCGCTCAGCACCCCGCCTGGATAGCGTTCGAAAAACGCATTGAGCTGGCCATCGGCCAGCTTGTCGATCTGCCCATCGAGCAGCCAGAAGCGCGGATACATTTCCAGCACCGTGCCATCGAGGTGCGGCGCCAGCGTAGCCAGCTTGTTGAAGTTGCCAGTGCGCGCCGCTTCGCGCGCAGCATTCATATCGTCGACCAGGGCTGCCTGGGCAGTGAGGGCAGTGGCGAACAGCAGGGCGGGGAGTACACGCAAAATGGATTTCATGATCAGCAAGGTCGCACAAACAGGCTGGTTTGAGCTTAACACAGCACCCGGCTTGGCCAGCGCGCCATTCGCGGCAATCTGACAGCTTGCACTAGGCTCTGTTGACGTTTTGTCGACGGTCGCGCCGGGTCGAGATTTGCGGCCAAGCAAGGTGGAATGAGCGCCGCATGGCGGGCCATGTCAGCGAATGACAACGCAGCTTTGCCGCAAATCTCG
>NZ_JAYRLZ010000380.1:0-3131 GCF_041904975.1 Chitinimonas sp.
AGCGCCGTGCGCAACATGCCCAGGGCCAGATCGGACTGATAGGTCAGGTCGGACAGGCGCGGCACGCTGATCTTGCCGGCCTCATACAAATTGCGCGAACGGCGAGCAATCTTGGCGGATTTGTCGCCAATACGCTCCAGATCATTCACCACCTTGATCACCGTCAGCACCATGCGCAGATCGCTGGCAGCCGGCTGGCGACGGGCAATGATATGCATGCAGTCATCGTCAATTTCCACATGCAGCGCGTTGACGCGGTCTTCCGACTCCAACACCTTGTTGATCAGTTCCGGATCGCCATTTTGCAACGTCAGCATGGCATCACGGAACTGCTCCTCGACCAGGCCCGCCATCGCCAGAATCTTGCCGCGAGCGGTTTCCAGCTCGGCATCAAACTGCTTGGAGATATGCTCTGACATATTTTTCTTCCTATCTTGAACCGGTGGCGAATGTACAACGCGCCCTAGCTTGGCACGACACGCCAGTCACGCCAAACGAATTTTCCATGACAAATCGGCCTACTTGAAGGTTTGCACGCCACTGCTGCTGCCCAGCAACAACACATCGGCATGCCGCCGCGCGAACAAGCCATTGGTCACCACCCCGACGATCTGGTTGATTTCACCCTCGAGCTTGCCTGCTTCGCTGATCGACAGGCCATGCACATCAAGAATGATATTGCCGTTGTCAGTCACCACCCCTTCGCGATAGACCGGCCTGCCGCCCAGTTGCACCAGCTCACGGGCCACATGGCTGCGCGCCATCGGGATCACCTCGACCGGCAGCGGAAACTTGCCCAGCACCTGCACCAATTTGGTCTCATCGGCGATACACACGAACTGCTCGGCCACGGCGGCCACGATTTTCTCGCGCGTCAGCGCGGCGCCGCCGCCCTTGATCGCTTGCAGGTAATGATTGATTTCGTCAGCGCCATCCACATAGACCGGCAGGCGATCGACGCCATTGAGATCGAACACCGCGATACCGTGGGACTTCAAGCGGGCAGCCGAGGCCTCCGAGCTGGCTACTGCGCCTTCAATGCGCCCTTTGATCTCCGCCAGGGCGTCGATGAAATGATTGGCGGTCGAGCCAGTGCCCACGCCGACCACACTGTTGTCAGGCACAAAGGCAATGGCAGCACGGGCAGCCGCCCGCTTCATATCGTCAAGCGTCATGGAATACTTCTCCGGCAAGGTTGAAAACAGTAGGTGGCCAAGCAGCTGCAGTCAGGCTCAGCCATGACCTATTTGATGAATGAATTTCTGGATTCCGGCGAGCAGCATTTCGATGGCAATGGCGGTCAGGATCAACCCCATCAGGCGCTCGAATGCCATGGTGACCTGCTCGCCAAGAAAGTCGGCGATCTTTTCGGCAAAGCCAAGCACGACGGCAGACACCAGCATGGCAACCGTCAGCGCGGCAATCCACTCCCACATGCGATTGGGTTCGCGCGATACCAGCAGCAGCACCGTGGCGATGGCCGAAGGGCCGGCAATAAACGGGATGGCCAGCGGAACCAGGAAGGGTTCGCCATGTACCTGATGGCCGAACGAACCCTCCGGATGCGGAAACACCATTTTCAGGGCAATCAGGAACAGAATCACGCCGCCGGCAATACCCAGCGAGGTGTCGGTCAGGTGCATCAGGTCCAGCACCTTTTGCCCGCATAGCAAAAAGAACAACAGCAATAGAAACGCAAAAAACACTTCACGGATGATGATGCGGCGTCGGCGCGCCGGATCAACCTGTCGCAGCAAGCCGATAAACAGGGGGATATTACCCAGTGGATCGGTTACCAGAATCAACAGGATGATGGCGGAGGTGAAGGAGGAGGTTTCCATAGCCTACAGCATAGATCGAAAACGGAAATGACCCGGACTACAAGGCCGCAACAATCTTGATTTCAACCTTGTATTGCGGGCTGGCAAGCCGGGACTCAACCGTGGCACGGGCCGGTGTGTGGCCCTGGGCAACCCAATCGGACCATGCTTCATTCATTGCATCGTAGTCAGCAATATCGGCCAGCCAGATTTGCGCGGTGAGAATCTTGGTCTTGTCGCTGCCCACTTCGCCGAGCAAACGGTCGATCATCGCCAGGATTTCCATGGTCTGCGCCTTGGCATCCTGCTCCAGGCTCTGGTCGGCGACCTGCCCTGCCAGGTAGACCGTATTGTTATGAACGACGATCTCGGACAATCGTGGACCAATGTGATAGCGCTGAATGGACATAGTCTTCCTTTACTGCAAATAGCAAACAAAAAGGGCGGCAATCGCCGCCCTTTGCGAACCAAACCGACATTATGCCAGCGCTACACCGCGCAGACGCAGCGAAAACTCGCGCAGTGCCTCGATACCACTCGCTTCGGCGCGCGCACACCAGTCCTGCAGCTGCTTGAGTAGCTGTTCCTTCGAACTGGAAGAGCGCTCCCACAAGGCGGTCAGCTCCTGGCGCATATGGTAGACGGTGTCCAGCACCTTTGATTGCGCCAACAAGGCGTCAAGCTTTGCCTGTTCGTCCTGCGGCGTATCCTTACGATCCTGCTTGAGCCAGCGCTTCATTGCCCGACCCGGGTTGAATTCAAACTGCGGCCTATTCGGCGCCCTGTCGCGCAAGGCCTCAAGTTCCAGCGTTACCGTAGCGCGCAGTTGACGGGCATAACTTGCCGCAATTTCATAGCGATTGGAAATGATCGCTTGCAGGGTGTCGAAGTCTGCCTCGGCCTTAGGGGTGATTACCTTTACCGCCGGCGCTACGCGCCGCACCGTTGCCAGGCCCAGCGTTTCCAGAATGCGGATATACAACCAGCCAATATCGAACTCCCACCATTTATTCGACAGCTTGGCTGACGTACCGAAAGTGTGGTGGTTGTTATGCAATTCCTCTCCGCCAATCAAAATGCCCCAAGGCACGATATTGGTGGAAGCGTCTTCATTTTCGAAATTGCGATAGCCCCAGTAATGACCAATGCCGTTGATGATGCCGGCTGCAGTAACCGGAATCCAGATCATCTGCACTGCCCAGATCCAGATGCCGTTGGCGCCAAATAGAACGCCATCGATGATCGCCATCAGTGTTACGCCCCAGACGCTGTGCTTGGTATAGAGATTGCGCTCGAGCCAATCATCCGGCG
>NZ_JAYRLZ010000381.1:0-3130 GCF_041904975.1 Chitinimonas sp.
TACTGCTGCTGGATGAACCGACCTCGATGCTGGATCTTGGCCACCAGCTGGAAGTGCTGGGCCGGCTCAAGCAGCTGACCGGGCAGGGCAGGGCGGTGGTGCTGGTGCTGCATGATCTCGCTGCCGCCGCCCGCTATGCCGACCGCCTGATCGCCATGCGCGATGGCCGCATCATCGCCGATGGCCCACCCGGCACGGTGGTCACCCCGGCCCTGATCGCGCAGCTGTATGGCGTGGAAGCCGATGTGCTGCAAGCACTGGGCGACGGCGCCCCGGTGGTGGTGCCACGCCTGAATTCCCGGCCGACACTGGCGGCTTGCCAGGGTTCATGAAGGGAAACCCAACACCTGTTGAGACAGAGGGCACCGAGAACACAGAGCGCACAGAGAAAGGCAAAACGCGTAGGTCGGAACGTGTTCCGACAGCAAGGCTTGCCGTGCTCACGTATTGCCTGCAGCCGTCGGAATGAATTCCAACCTACCGCCAAGACGTTGGAGCTCGCACTTGCCCTTCTCTGTGGCCTCTGTGTTCTCAGTGCCCTCTGTGCCTACAGGTTTCAGGTTTTTGAGCATTTTCAAAATAACGTAGCTTTTTAAATCAAGGTATTAGCCATGGAATTCGGACTTGTAGGTCGGAACTTGTTCCGACAGCAAGGCTTGCCGTGCTCACGTATTGCCTGCAGCTGTCGGAATGAATTCCGACCTACGGCCAAGACTGTGGCGCTCGCACTTGCCCTTCTCTGTGCGCTCTGTGTTCTCAGTGCCCTCTGTGTCTACAGGTTTTGGGTTTTGATTATTACTAACAGTATTTGAATCAGAGTATTAGCCATGGAATTCAGTGGAAAAATCGCCCTGGTCAGCGGTGCTGCGCAGGGTATTGGTGCGGCGGTGGCGCGCAAGTTGGCGAGGCAGGGCGCGAAGGTGGCCATGCTCGATAGCGACGCCGAGCGGCTGGCCGCGCAGTATGCGGCCATGGATGGCGGCCCTGGCCTGCTGGCCCTGCCGGTCGATGTGCGCGATCGGCCGGCCATCGATGCGGCGGTCAGCCAGTGCCGGCAGCTGCTCGGTGAAATCGACATCCTGGTCAATGTCGCCGGTATCCTTCGCCCCGGCTCGGTGCTGGAGATGATTGATGCCGACTGGGACGCCACCCTGGCAGTGAATACCCGTGGCCCGGTGCAACTGTGCCAGGCGGTGGCGCCCGCCATGATGGCGCGCCGGCAGGGTGCCATTGTCACGGTCGGTTCCAATGCCGCCAGCGTGCCGCGCCTGAATATGGCGGCCTATTGCGCATCCAAGGCGGCTACCATGCAGCTGATGCGCTGCCTGGCGCTGGAATTGGCGCCCTATGGCATCCGCTGCAACACCGTCTCGCCCGGCTCCACCGATAGCGCCATGCAGCGCCAGCTGTGGCAGGGGCCGGACAGCGCCGCCCAGGTGATCGCCGGCGACGCCGCCAGCTGGCGCCTCGGCATCCCGCTTGGCCGCATCGCTGATCCGGACGATATTGCTGAGGCGGTATGCTTTCTCGCATCCGACCGCGCCCGCCATATCACCCTGCATGATCTGCGCGTGGATGGCGGGGCGACGCTGGACGCGTGAGACTACTGACAAAGGAACGCAAGTAGCTTGCATACAGCGGGCTTAGGGTGGCGCCTGGGATACGCTGAATGAAATATGTGTTTTGGGAAGGAGTTTTTTAAATGACCGTGAACTGTTACAAGGTTGCACCGTTGGTGAGTGCGTTTGGTGCTTGGGGCAAAAAGCATAGACTCGCTTTTGAATCAGTACACGATTTTTTCACGCGTGCAGAGTATTTGAAAGGCTGGGTTCGATTTGAAGGCCCTTGGGAGCGTACCGCGGATGACGTGATATTTAGAAAGCTGACAGAAACTGCCTTTCCGTGTGGAGGAGTTTTGGTGATATCAGACTCCTCTTACCGCATAGGATTGGGTGCATTCGAGGTTGACTGCTCCAATATCCTTGAGTTTGTTTCTAGGCATAAAGAGTTATTCGGTGACCATTTTTTCGATACTGATTTAATCATGCTGAGCCAAGATGAATGTGCGGCATGGTTATTTCACCATGAAGGTGTTTATATTTACGCCAATGAGACGATGTTGCGCACTATCTGACTATAAGGGTGGTGCTCGTAGGTATGGCAGATGATTATCTTTGGACGAGATATAACATGCCAAGGGGCCATACAAACGGGTTGGCGTATTCAATTTTTGCTGGATGTCATTTAGAACGTAAGGTGTTGCCTTAGCAAGTCTGGTCACACACCGCCAACGCCGCCGCAAACCCCGTCGGCACCGGCAGTGCCCATGCCTCGGTGCCGCTGAGCGGCTGTTCGTCCCAGGCCAGCTGGTAGCGTGGGCCGGGCAGGGCGGTGAGGCGGTTCAGTGGCTCGCTGATGCCGCAGCCCCAGGCTTTGAGCACAGCCTCCTTGCCGGCCCAGATGGCCAGAAAGGCAGCGGCGCGCTCCGCTTGCGCGGCCAGATAGGCCAGCTCGCTGTTCGAACACACATAGTCGGCCAGCTCCGGGCTGCTGCCGGCGCGCTCGATATCGATGCCTACCGGCTGATCGGCCGAGATGGCAATCAGCGCCAATTCGCCCGCGTGCGACACATTGAAATGCAGCGGCAGGCCGGCCAGCTGCGGTTTGCCGTGTGGGCCGGTTTCGATGGGCAATCGGTCAGGATCGGCGCCGAGCCGGGCGCCCAGCAATTGCCGCAGGCTGGCGCGCACCAGGGCGAATCGCTGCTGGTCACTGTGGCGGCGAAAGCGCTGGAAGTGCTGCTGTTCTGCCTCGCTCAGCAAGTGCCAGAGCACCTGCGGCAGCTGGGCGGTCAGGTCCATTTCCAGCTGCCAGATATCGATGGCTAGTCCGGCCGGGGCTGCGACAGGTGTGAGGGTAAGGGGCATTGCTAGGCTCTGTTGACGTTTTGCCGGCGGATCGCGTTTCGCCGGAAAGCCGCCAGGCGCAAGGCGTTGTGCACGCAAGGTAGTGATCTACCACAGTGCACAACAACACAGCGCCTGGTGGTTTTCCGACAAAACCCACAGGGCCGGGCCGAGTTTTGCGGTAACTCCGCGTTGTCATTCGCTTACATAAGCCGTTATGCCGC
>NZ_JAYRLZ010000066.1:0-17598 GCF_041904975.1 Chitinimonas sp.
GCGCTTTGCTTGCACGGCCATGTCACATGCCATGGCTAAAAGAGTAAGTGCCGGTGCAAAAAAGCGAACCGGCACCATCCAGTCTGATTGATTGGCAGACATCGCCAGAGCAGCGACTGCCCACCATTTGCCACGCCCATCCATTCGCGGCTGAAGCCGCTCCTACACGATCGCGCAAAGGCTAGGTAAGCGCTGTACGAATCACCCAACGCGCTAAATGCGCGGTCCCCGCGGGGATGGAGGGGGTGGAATCAAACTGCGAAAAATCAACGATCTATCCACTTTCGTGTTGGTCCCGGGTCTCGCGGGACATACGGTGGTGGTTGAGAACTCGATTCGTTCAGAGCTTCCTTATCGGGTATAGAACACCGGCTTGCCACCGCGATGCTCGGCCAGCGTCAGCCGCATCGGTGCGCCGCTGTCGATGCGGTTCACATCGACATTTCCCTCGTAGCCGGCACCGGTATCGAGATGGCAGTGCGATTGATAGATCACCGGATACGGCACCGGCGTATGGCCACAGTAGGTAAGCGACAAACCGTCGCGCCAGCTGGGGGCCTGGCGCTGCAATGAAGCAATGGCCGCATCATCAGCCAGGGTGCGACTCCAGATCAGCCGCTCCGGCGTGCGCTCGTCGGCCTGTTGCAGCTGACCATCGAGATCGGCATCGGTATACAGGGCCACGCCGGCGGGCGACTCCAGCAAGGCGGCATGCACCAGATTGAAGCGCTCCGGCGTGCCCGGCCCGACCACCAGCACATGGGGCAGGCGCCGCAATACCTGCGAGGCCGCTTCGAAATTCGGGTCGCGCTTGAGAATGCCACCCAGCGCCCAGGAGCCGCCATTGGCTACCGTCAGGGCGATGGCATTGTCGTCGCCGGTCATCGCGTCAAGGAACATCTGCTCATGATTGCCCAACACCCCGTAAAACCACGGCTGGCGCAATAGATTCAGGCAACCCATCGAATCGGGCCCTCGATCGATCAGATCACCGGTGCTGAACAGGCGATCACCCTTGCCCGGATCAAAACCGGCCGCCACCAGCAGGATCTCCAGATCGCGCCGACAGCCGTGCAGATCGCCGACGATAAAGTCGCGACCTTTTTCATTGCGCGGCAGGAAAGCCACGCGTAGCGCGGTGGGCGGGCGTGTGGACATGTCGGGATTATGGCAGCCGGATCAGCAATGGCTGCTTTCAATTGCGCTCGAGCAGCATGGCGTCACCATAGCTGAAGAAGCGGTAACGCTGCTCCACCGCTTGCTGGTAGGCATGCATGATGCGCTGGTGCCCGGCAAAGGCCGACACCAGCATCATCAGGGTGGATTTGGGCAAATGGAAATTGGTGAGCAGGCAATCCACCAGGCGGAAAGGAAAGCCCGGGGTGATGAAGATATCGGTGTCGCCGCTAGTTTCACTCAGCAAGCCATTGCGACTGCTGGCTTCCAGCGCCCGCAGGCTGGTGGTACCCACCGCCACGATGCGCCCGCCAGCTGCACGGGTCTGCTCAATGGCAGCGACCGTTTCCGCAGGAATCACATAGCGCTCATGATGCATGCGGTGCTCGGCGACATCCTCTACCCGCACCGGCTGGAAAGTGCCAGCGCCGACATGCAGGGTCACCGCCACCTTGCGTATACCGCGCGCCGCCAGCGCTTCGAACATGGCTTCGGTGAAGTGCAGCCCGGCAGTGGGCGCCGCCACCGCGCCCGGCTCGCGGGCAAATACGGTCTGGTAGCGCTCGGCATCGACGGCATCGGGGCTATGGGCAATATACGGCGGCAAGGGCAGCTCACCGGCCGCATCGAGCACATCCAGCACTGGCTGCTCGAATCGCAACCGGAAGAACTCCCCCTGTCGCTCGACCATGGTCGCACGCCATGTGCCACCGAACAGCAGGACGCCATCGGGCTTGGGCGACTTGCTGGCACGCAGCATCGCCAGCGCCTCGTATTCGCCGATTACCCGCTCGATCAGCGCCTCGACCTGGCCACCACTGTCTTTCTGACCATGCAGGCGCGCCTTGATGACGCGGGTGTCATTGACCACCAGCAAATCGCCAGCACGCAATAGATCGGGCAAGTCAGCAAACATGCGGTGCTGCAGGCCGTCTGCATGATCAAGATGCAGCAAGCGGCTGGCGCCGCGCTCGGCGGGTGGAAACTGCGCAATCAGTTCGTCAGGCAGGTGGTAGTCAAAATCAGAGAGGCGCATCGAATCGTAAATCTGCTTGGCGGCATACGGGAAAGCGGCGATTATACCAGCCCGCACGCTTATCACGCCCTTGGCACGGCCCTATGACACGCCATGCCATCAGCATTCCCGCAACAATTACCCTTGATTTTCAAGCAGGCGCTTGACTGAATTTTCGGCGATCTGTAGACAACGTGCGCGCAACTGCGGCAAACTCGCCGCCTATGATCGAACCAACCCCGCAAAATTCACCTGGACAGGCTCGCAAGATTCTGGTGCTGCATGGCCCGAATCTGAATCTGTTAGGGCGTCGCGAGCCACAGCATTACGGCGCGCAAACCCTGGCCAGCATCGATCAATCCCTGATCGAGCAGGCGCGGTTGGCGGGTTTCACCTGCAATACCTTCCAGAGCAATAGCGAAGCCGCACTGATTGATCGCGTTCACGCCGCCTTTGATGACGGCACTGCCTTTATCGTGATCAATCCGGCAGCCTTTACCCACACCAGCATCGCCTTGCGCGATGCACTGGCCGGTGTGAGGCTGCCATTCATCGAAGTTCATCTCTCCAATGTCCACGCCCGTGAGCCTTTCCGGCATCACAGCCATTTCTCCGATCTGGCGCATGGCGTGATCTGCGGTCTGGGCGCTGCCGGTTACGGCTATGCACTCAGCGCCGCCATCGATTATCTGAACCAGCATCACGCAGCCTAGCTGCCTGCTGAATCCTCATCTGACAAGGAACGGGCATGGATCTACGCAAGCTCAAAAAGCTGATCGACCTCGTTGAAGAATCCGGCATTGCCGAGATCGAAGTCACCGAAGGCGAAGAAAAAGTCCGCATTACCCGCGTGACCCAGAATACCCAGGTCATGTATGCACCCTCGCCGATGCAGCATTACGCCATGCCGCAGGCGGCACCGGCTGCAGCAGCCGTCGAAGCCGCCGCGCCAGCCAGCAGCCTGCCCGAAGGCACCGTGGTCAAGTCGCCGATGGTCGGCACCTTCTACCGCGCGGCCAGCCCCGGTGCCAAGCCGTTTGCCGAAGTCGGCCAGTCGGTCAGCGCCGGCGACACGCTGTGCATTATCGAGGCGATGAAGCTACTCAACGAGATCGAAGCCGAAACCAGCGGTGTGATCAAGGCCATCCTGGTCGAGAACGGCACACCGGTCGAATACGGCGAGCCCTTGTTCATCATCGGTTGAACTCCTGGTGAAACGTGAAAAGTGAAACGTGGCGCGCGTGCCACGGTTTCCTCACGTTTCACCTTTCACATTTCACGGGGTTCCGAAATGTTTGAAAAAGTCCTTATTGCAAACCGCGGCGACCAGCCGCGCAGCGGCGCAGCGACGCAGTCAAATCGCACGGCGACCGCAGGTCGCTTGGGCGATTTCGCCGCGGAGACAGCCCATGTTTGAAAAAGTCCTCATCGCTAACCGCGGCGAAATCGCCCTGCGCATCCAGCGCGCCTGCCGCGAGCTCGGTATCAAGACGGTGGTGGTCCACTCCGAAGTCGACCGCGAAGCCAAGTACGTCAAGCTGGCCGATGAATCGGTATGTATCGGCCCGGCGCCCTCGCCGCAGTCTTATCTGAATATTCCCGCCATCATTTCCGCTGCCGAAGTGACCGATGCCCAGGCCATCCACCCCGGCTACGGTTTTCTGAGCGAGAACGCCGATTTTGCCGAACGGGTCGAGCAGTCCGGATTCGTGTTTATCGGCCCACGCCCCGAATCCATCCGCCTGATGGGCGACAAGGTGAGCGCCAAGGATGCGATGAAGGCATCCGGCGTGCCTTGCGTACCGGGTTCCGATGGCGCCCTGCCCGATGACCCGGAGGAAATGCTCAAGATCGGCCGCAAGGTCGGCTACCCGGTGATCATCAAGGCATCGGGCGGTGGCGGCGGCCGTGGCATGCGCGTGGTGCGCAGCGAAGAAGAACTGATCCAGTCGGTCAATATGACCCGTACCGAAGCCGGCGCAGCCTTTGGCAATCCGACCGTGTATATGGAGAAGTTCCTCGAAAACCCGCGTCATATCGAAATCCAGGTGCTGGCAGACGAATACGGCAATGCCATCTACCTTGGCGAGCGCGACTGCTCGATGCAGCGCCGCCACCAGAAGGTGATCGAAGAGGCGCCGGCACCTGGCATTACCGACAAGCAGCGCAAAAAGGTCGGCGAAGCCTGTGCCGAAGCCTGCCGCCGCATCGGCTATCGCGGCGCGGGCACTTTCGAATTCCTGTTCGAAAACGGCGAGTTCTACTTTATCGAGATGAACACCCGGGTACAGGTCGAGCATCCGGTCACCGAGCAGATCACCGGCATCGATATCGTGCAGGAGCAGATCCGCATTGCCGCCGGCCAGAAGCTGCGCTTTGGCCAGAAAGACATCGTGCTGCATGGTCATGCGATGGAATGCCGGATCAATGCCGAAGACCCGTTCAAATTCATCCCCAGCCCCGGCAAGATCGCCACCTACCATCCGCCTGGCGGCCCCGGCATCCGGGTCGACTCGCATATCTACCAGGGCTACACCGTACCGCCCAACTATGACTCGATGGTCGGCAAGGTGATTGCCTATGGCGACACCCGTGAGCAGGCCATGGCGCGTATGCGCATTGCGTTATCGGAAATGGTGATCGAGGGCATACACACCAATATCCCCTTGCACCAGATGCTGTTCAACGATAAGGGCTTTGTAAAGGGCGGCACCTCGATCCACTATCTGGAGCATCTGCTGGCCGACAAGAAAGGCTGATCGTTCTTGTCGCAGCCTTGCCGCAGCAAGGTGGTAAAATACACACAGGCCGGTTTTATCCGGCCTTTGTCATATTGACCTGGAGTGTGCAATGCCCTGGCAAGAAGTCCGTATCCACGCCGATTCCGCCCATGCAGAGGCGCTGTCTGACGCCCTGTTCGATTTGGGTGCCCTGAGCGTCAGCATCGAAGACGCCGCTGCCGGCACTGCCGAGGAAAAACCGATTTTCGGCGAGCCCGGCATGCCGGTCGAAGCACTATGGGAACACAGCGTGGTGATCGCCCTGCTCGAGCATGATGCCGATGCCGCCACCCTGGTTGCAGCAGCCACCGCCAGCGCCGGCGTCGCCACCGGCAATTTCACGGTAAGCCAGGTCGAGGAACAGGATTGGGTAAGGCTGACCCAGTCGCAGTTCGACCCGATCCAGGTGTCCGATCGGTTGTGGATTACCCCCACCTGGCATGAAGCCACGCCCAATGCGATCAATATCGCTCTCGATCCGGGTCTCGCTTTCGGTACCGGCAGCCATCCGACCACCTGGCTATGTTTGCAGTGGCTGGATCAGCAGCTGCTTCCGGGCGAATCGGTGCTCGACTATGGCTGTGGCTCGGGCATTCTCGCCATTGCGGCACGCCTCTTGGGCGCCGGCGAAACCCACGGCGTCGATATCGATATGCAGGCAATGACCGCCAGCCGTCAGAATGCCGAACAGAACCGGGTACAGGCCGACTTTTACCTGCCTGACGAAGCGCCGGAGCGGGTGTATGACCTCGTCGTCGCCAATATCCTTACCAACCCGCTGAAAATGCTGGCGCCACTGCTGGCCAGCCGCTGCCGCCCCGGTGGCCGCCTGGTGCTGTCGGGCATTCTGGCCGAGCAGGCTGAGGACATCATCGCCATTTACGCAAACCAGTTCGATCTGGCGGTATCAGCCAGCCGCGAAGGTTGGGTGCGTATTGCCGGCACCCGCCGCTAAAGTCGCCAAGCCTGCGTTGGCGCGAATCAGACTGGCTTGGCCACACGATGGGCCCCGCTGCTTGCCCGGCCAAGGTAGCCCATGCTAGCTTGCCAAGGCCAGGCTGGCAGCGCCGAACTACCGACTGCGCCTTTGCCTGCAGAGCCCGCGTGACCGCCAATACGACCTGCCGATTGATTACTGAAGCCTGATCCCGCCCATGTTCCACGTTACGCGCTGCCCGAACTGCCGAACCAGCTTCCGTGTTACCGATGCCCATCTGAGCGCGTTTGACGGCAAGGTACGCTGTGGTCGCTGTGCCTTTGTATTCGACGCGCGCGAGCACTTTATCGGCGAATCGGCCAGCAAGCCGCCCAAGCCGGTGCCCGCCACGCCCAGCCCGACACCCGCCAGCGCTGCAACTCCGGCCAGTGCGCCAGCAATGCAAGGCCAGGCGGCGACAGCGCAAGAGGAAGATGGATACGGCATCGACAGCATCAGCCAGCAGCTTGGCGCCGCAGCGGCGGCCGAGCACGACGAGGCCGATTCGCTCACCAGCCAGAGCCTGCAACACCTGGCCGATGTGCTGGCCAAGGCCGATTCTGCTCGCAGCAAGCCGGCCATGCTGGAGCTGGACCTGGATACCGACGGCGCAGCCGGGGCAGACCCTGCCGTCGTCGATGCCGCAAGCACCGATCCGGCGGGCGACTATGCCCAGATGATCGTCGATGAAATCGTTATCGAAGCGCCGCCTGAACCTGCCGAGGACCTCTCCCCGGCAGCGTTCGAATCCTGGGCCAAGCAATTGGCGCTGCCGCCCGAGCCGGTAGTCACGGCGCCGGTGACGCCACCAGTTGCCGAGGCTGCGCCCCAGCCAGTCGACGATGAACCGGCCGACTATCGCCCTATCCTTACTGCTGAAGATGAGGCCCTGCTGCGCGTTCCCAGCCGGCCTTCGCCATGGCGCTGGTTGTGGAGCATTCCCTGCCTGCTGGCGCTGCTTGCCCTCGCCGGCCAACTGGCCTATCACTATCGCTCGGAACTGGCAGTGCAGTTGCCGGGCATGCGCCCGCGCCTGCAGCGCTTTTGCGAGCTGGCCGGCTGCCGGCTGGAGTTGCCGTCGCGCAGCGAATACCTGCATACCGACTGGTCCGAATTGAAATTCGCCCCCGAGCATCCGAGCGTCATCCAGGTCGATGCCACCTTGCGCAACCAGGCCGGTTTCGACCAGGCGCTGCCCTTGATGGAGCTCACCCTTACCGATGATGTAGACCGGATTGTTGCGCGCAAAGTGTTCGATGCGCGTGCCTATCTGGCCCCCTTGGCCGATGGCACGCCGGCACCGCTGCCGGCCAGCCTTGCTGCCGGCGGCGAATTGCACGCCTTTTTGCAGCTGGACCTCGGCAGCCTGCATAGCAGCGGCTACTCGATCAACTGGATCTACGCCACACGCAATTGATTGCACGGGCTGCATGCCTTGCTTTCGCCGAAAACGGCACCGATACTTGCCAGAGGCATTCACCGGAGGAAAATCGTATGGCCACCGTGCTACTTAATGGCGAACCCCTCGGCGTAGGCGGGCGATTCCCGCGCGTCGGCGATATCGCACACAGCTTCATGCTGGTGGATACGAGTCTGGGCGATGTGCCGCTGTCCAAATTCATGGGTCGCCGCAAGATCATCGCCGTGGTCCCCAGTGTTGATGCCGATATCGGCCTGCGCATTGCCAAGCGCCTGGAAAGCTTTGCCGACAGTTTCCCCAATACCCGGGTATTTGTCGTCTCGATCGACACGCCCTACGCACTGTCGCGCATTGTGGCGCTGGAAGGTTTTCGCAAGATCCAGCTGCTTTCCACCATGCGTGGCCGCGATTTCCACAAGGACTATGGCGTCATGATCACCGATGTGCCGCTGTCAGGCATGATGGCCACCGCCCTGTTCGGCCTCGACGAGAACGACAGCGTGCTGTATGCCGAACTGGTGCAGGACGTCAACGGCGAACCCAATTACGACAGCCTGGCAGAAGCGATGCTCCCTGCCTCCGCCTGATAGCCACTACCCGGCTTGACCGCTCGACACCATTCCCGCACAGGGAATGGTGTTTTACGTTTTATTCCCGTTTCCAACCCAATAAAAGGAGTACCCAATGTCCACTGTTACCCTGCGTGGCAATCCCATCCCGGTCAACGGCGAATTTCCGGCTGTTGGCAGCAGCGCGCCGGCGTTCAGCCTGGTGGCGGCCGATCTGTCCGATGTCACGCTGGAGAGCTATGCCGGCAAACGCAAGATTCTCAATATTTTCCCGAGCATCGATACGCCGACCTGCGCCATGTCGACGCGCAAATTCAATGCCGAAGCCGATAAACTGGCCAATACCGTGGTGCTGTGCATTTCTGCCGACCTGCCGTTTGCCCAGAAGCGCTTTTGCGGCGCCGAGGGCCTTGCCAATGTAGTCACCCTGTCGACCATGCGCGGTCGTGAATTCATTCGCAATTACGGCGTAGAGATCGGTGCCGGTCCGCTGGCCGGCGTGACCGCGCGTGCCGTAGTGGTGCTCGACGAAGCCAACAAGGTACTGCATGCCGAGCTGGTCGGCGAAATCGCCGATGAGCCCGATTACGCTGCGGCACTGGCGGCACTACAGTAACAGCCACTCAGGGGCGTCAGTCATGCTGGCGCCCTGCCCTGCCCCAACCCTATCCTGCATGCTGGCGCCACGCTTTGGCTACCGCCCATGCACCTCCAGCACACCGTGACCGCTCCCGCCCCCCCGATCTGGCCCAGCAACCTTGCCGCGCAGGGTGACTGGTTTGCCGGCATCCGACCTTGCCTGAAGCAATTGGCCTGGCAGCAGTTTCCAGACCTTGCCGCCTGGGATATTGCCTGCACCACCTTGCAGCCCTGCAATGCTGCTGGCGCGCCGATACGGTTTGTCGTCCCGGCCGACAACGATGCGCAAGGCTATGAACCACGCATCGCCGACACAGGCGAAGTGGCCACCCGCCCCAACAACTGGCATGACTGCTTCAATGCCCTGGTATGGCTGAGCTGGCCGCGCAGCAAGGCCGCGCTCAATGCCCTGCATATGCGCGAAATCAGCCTGCAAACCGGCCCGCAACGCAGTCGGGCGCGCGATGCCGCCACCCTGCTCGATGAATCGGGCCTGATCCTGGCCCATAGCCATGATGATGTGCTTGATGCGCTGTATGCCCGCGACTGGTCTACCCTGTTCGTCGAACAGCGCGGCGCATGGGGGACAAGGCGCAAGCCGCTGGTTTTCGGCCATGCCGTGCTGGAAAAGGCCTTGTCGCCCTATATCGGCATGGTAGCCAAGGTAGTGCCACTGGCTGTGCCGGCATCGTGGTTCGCCCTGGGCGAGGCCGAGCAGCTTGCCCATCTGGACGAGGCTCTGGCAAAAAACATCGCGCACGGCGCCTTGAGCACACCGGCCAGCCTGCCCCCCATGCCCTTGCTCGGCATCCCCGGCTGGTGGCCACGGCAAGACGCGCAGTTCTATGCCGATCAACATCACTTCCGTCCGCCACTTCCAACCGCTCGTCCCGCATAAGCCGGCTTTGACCGGAAATGAAGCAGCCTGTCGCATGATGCTGCCTCAATTGCTCCTGCCCGGTTTAGGCTGCACCTGAATTGAACTTTAGATCTTCGCACTTGCGCCAGGCTGATATGACCAGACCAGACTTTGACACACGCTACCGCAGTCCGCTGTGGCGCAATCTTCTGATTACGCTGGCGATCAATACCGCGATCAGCGTTTGGTACGCCCATATTACTCAGTCTCCGCTATGGCGGATCCTGCTGACCTTTCACCTGCTGGGACTGGCCCTGCTAGCCGGTATTACCGCCATCTTTGCCATTGCCAAGCCTTCCCCCCGGCGCGAGCCCTACTATATGGCCGGCGCTGTCCTCGGTAGCAGCGTGCTCGGGGTGCTATTCAACTGGCTACTTCGCATAGACGACTGGATCAATGCCGTACGCGAGGCGCCTGAACGCTTGCTGCTGCATCTCTTGGTGAGTCTGGCAGTCACCACCATGATTTCCGCGATTGTCGCCAGCATTCTCTGGGGGCGCGAAAAAGCCGGGCGCATGGCCGCTGCCTACCAGGCAGAACAGGCCAAGAATGCCGAGCAGGCGCGCCGGCTGATGCAGGCGCAGTTGCGCATGCTGCAGGCGCAGATCGAGCCGCATTTCCTGTTCAACACCCTGGCCAATGTGCAGAGCCTGATCGATGTATCGCCCAGCCTGGCCAAACAGATGCTGGGCCTATTCAACGACTACCTGCGCGCCTCACTGGCCCGCACCCGCAACGACATCGGCACGGTGGGCGAGGAATGCAGCCTGCTGCGCGCCTATCTCGGCATCTTGAAGATCCGCATGGACAGCCGCCTGCAGTTCCGTATCGATTGCCCCGGCGATCTGCAGGCTTGCCCGCTGCCGCCGATGCTGTTGCAGCCCTTGGTGGAAAATGCCATCCAGCACGGGCTGGAGCCCAAGGTCGAAGGCGGCGCCGTATCGGTTTCGGTCAGCCGCACCGGTCAGTGGCTGCGCCTGGAAGTCAGCGACAATGGCCTGGGCTTGCCGGCGACGGTGTCCAGCCATGGCGTTGGCCTCAGCAATGTGCGCGAACGCCTGGCTTCGCTGTACGAAGGCAAAGCAAGGTTCGAATTGCTCGGCCAGGCCGGCGGCGGAACACTGGCGCGTCTGGAAATACCGCTGCCCGATCAAGCCAGCCAACCCATGGCCCACTAGCCCCCAAAGGCCCACCATGCTCAAGCCAAGCACTTCCGCCACCGCCATCATTGCCGACGACGAGCCGCATCTGGCGGACTACCTCAAGGCCCGCCTCACCGCTCTATGGCCAGGGCTCGATATAGTATGCATAGCCCGCAACGGCCTGGAAGCGGCCAGCGCGCTGCATGAATATGAGCCGGACATTGCCTTTCTCGATATCAGGATGCCCGGCCTTACCGGCCTCGAGGTGGCCCGATCAGCCCAGGACTGCCACTGCGTATTTGTCACCGCCTATGACCAGTACGCGGTTGAAGCCTTCGAGCGCGACGCTATCGATTACCTGCTCAAACCGTATAGCGATGAGCGCCTGGTGCAGACCATCAACAAGCTGCAGGAGCGGCTGAGCAGTCAGCAAAACCCGCATGGGGACGATCTGCTCGACCGACTGCGCGACCTGCTCGGCCACGACCGTCCAGGCGGCACGGGCCGGCTCAGCTGGATACGCGCAGGCCACGGCAATGAAGTGAAGCTGATCGCGGTCGATGATGTCTGCTATTTCCATGCCGCTGACAAATACACCACGGTGCTGACTGCCAGTGGCGAATACCTGATCCGCACCTCGCTGAAGGAGCTCTGCGACCAGCTTGATCCCGACCGGTTCTGGCAGGTGCATCGCGCCACCGTCGTGAATGTGGCCGATATTGCCGAGGCGCGGCGCGACTTTACCGGCAAGGTGACACTGACCCTGAAGTCACGCCCTGAAAAGATTCCGGTCAGCCGCGCCTATGCCCATTTGTTCAAACAGATGTAGGGCAGAGCCCCGCAGGGAAGGCTGGCACAGCGCCGGTGGTGGCGCGCATTAGGCTCTGTTGACGTTTTGTCGGCGGATCGCGACAAAGCGTCAACAGAGGCTAGTGCTCAGCCATGCGTTCGAGCTCGCTCAGTACCAGATCGACCTGATGAGCCAGCGACTCGCAGGCGGCGCTGATTTGCGCGGCGTTCAGCTCCTCCTTGATCAGGCGCTCCAGGCGTGCCGCCTCATCCGACAGGGGCATGGCACCGATGGTGGCAGCCGAACTCTTCAGCGTATGCATCAGGCGGATCGCCTCCTGCTGTGAGCCCTGTTGCAGCAGCCACTCCAGCTGTTGCGAGATGCCGGCCAGTTCGCGGCGAAACTCGACAATCAGGCCATCGTAGAGCTGCGTGTCGCCCATCATGGATTTGAGCGCCCGCTCGCGGTCGACAGTCAGTCCGGGACGCGGCTCCACGACGGCCGGCTCTTGCGGCGCACCACTGTCGCCGCCGGCGGCGATCATCCGCTGGATCAGGGCCACCAGGCGCGCACGATCAAAAGGCTTGCCGACATGCTCGTTCATGCCGGCCTCCAGGCAGGCAGCCCGATCGGCCGGCATGGCATTGGCGGTCATGGCGATAATCGGCAAATCGGTCAACCCCAATACATTGCGGATCTTGTGGGTGGCGGTATAGCCATCCATCACCGGCATCTGCACATCCATCAACACCACATCGTATTGCGGATTGGCGCGCGCGATCGCTGCCACTGCCAGTTCGCCGTTTTCGGCCAGTTCGACTATCGCGCCCTCGCGCCCAAGCAAGCCCTTGGCTACCTGCTGATTCACCACATTGTCTTCCACCACCAGCAGGCGTACGCCGCTAAGCCCCAGCGCACGACCGCCAGCTTGCTGACGGCTGCGCAGATGCGCCTGGCTATTGCGGGCACTGGCCACCGATTCGCGCAGCGCGTCCGGCGACAGGGGCTTGACCAGAAAGCCGTTGAGCATGGCCTGCTCGCGCTCGCTGCGATAGCCAAGCATATCCATGCCATGCGAGCTCATCATGATGATGATCAACTCGCCGCCAGCCGCGCCAAGGCGCCGGATCTCACGGCTGGTTTCCCAGCCATCCAGCCCCGGCATCTGCCAGTCCACCAGCACGACATCAAACGGCTGACCAGCGGCGGCCTGATCAGTAATGCGCTGCACGCCCTGGGCGCCGTCAGTGCAAGCCTCGGCCAGCCAGCCCATGCCCTGTGCCATGGTCATTACCGTATCGCACACCGTGTCATTGTCATCGATCACCAGGCAGCGCAGCTGGCCAAGCGGCTCGGGCAAAGCCGGCGCGGCCAATACCTGCCAGGGAGGCGTACTGGGCTTGGCGGGCGCAGCGATCGCCGCTGGCACCGCTTCGGCCGGCAATTCCAGCTCCGGCAATTCGGCCAGTGCCATATCCAGCGAGAAAGAGAATTCGCTACCGACATTGGGCTCGCTGCGCAGCGAAATCTCGCCACCCATCATTTCCACCAGGCTGCGGCTGATAGCCAGACCCAGGCCAGTACCGCCAAAACGCCGGGTGGTGGCCGCCTCGGCCTGGGCAAAGCCTTCGAACACCCGACCCATCTGCTCCACCGTCATGCCGATGCCGGTATCGCGTACCGCAAACTGCACCTGCACGCTATCGTTACTGCGCGCCAGCACCTTGATCGCCACCACCACCTGGCCGCGCTCGGTGAACTTCACTGCATTGCCAGCCAGATTGACCAGCACCTGCTGCAGGCGCAGGTCGTCACCAAGCAGCGCCGCCGGCAGATCGGCATCGATATCGAACTGCAGCTGTACCGGCTTGCTGCCGACGCTGGCTCCGAGTATCACCGCCAACTCGCGCACTAGCTGCGCCGGGCGGAACGGGTGCAGGTCCAGCGTCATCTTGCCGGCTTCCACCTTGCTGAAGTCGAGAATGTCATTGATGATGCCCAGCAGCGATTTGGCCGCGATTTCCGCCTTGCTGCTGTAATCCTGCTGCTGCGCTGTCTGCTCGGTGTATTGCAGCAATTGCAGCATGCCGATGATCGCATTCATCGGCGTGCGGATTTCATGGCTCATATTCGCCAGGAACTGGCTCTTGGCCAAGGTGGCCTGCTCGGCCTGCTCCTTGGCTTGCTGCAGACTGCGCTCGTATTCCTTGCGGGCGGTATTGTCATAGCCCACCGCCAAGTGGCCAATCAGCGCCCCCTCATCGGTACGCATGGCGCTGACGATCACCACCGCGGTGAACTGGCTGCCATCCTTGCGCACATAGGTCCATTCCTCCGGCTCGGTAATGCCCTGGTCGGCCTTGGCGTACAACACGCCTTCCGTGTCCAGCTCGAAGCCCACCTCGGCCGAGCAACGCTCGGCACGTTGGACCAGTTCACCCTGCAGATGGAACAGGGTGGCCGATTCCTTGCCGACCACCTCGTCCGCTGAGTAGCCCAGCAGATGCTGTGCGCCGCGGTTGAAAACGGTGATCAAGCCATCGACGCCGGTGGCGATGATCGATACATCGAGCGCTGCATCGAATACCGCACTGAGCAGCGAACCGGTGGCGCGTAAAGCCTCTTCGGTGCGTTTGCGCGCGGTGATGTCCTGTGCCGCGCCGGCAAGGCGCAGTGGCCGTCTCCCGGCCGCCTGCGCATCCGGCGCCGCCGCGTCGTATTCGGCCTCACCGACAACGCGTACCCAGGCGTACAGACCATTGCCGGTCAGGATGGGGAGCTCCATATCCCATGGCGTGCCTTGCGAAATACAGTCCTGCACTGCCTGTTCGAACTGCGGTCGCACCTCCGGTGCAAAGAAGCTGTAGAAGTCGTCCATGGTCAGCTGCTGCTCGGCATCCACTTCGAATACCTGCCGCGTCTGCGCCGACCAGTGCAGCTGCATGTCTTCCAGATTGAGCTGCCAGGCACCAAGGCCGGTCAGCCTGCCGGCCTGCTCGAGAAAGGCCTCGTTCTCCTGCGCCTGCTGCTCGGCCAGCTTGCGCACCGAAATATCGGTATGAGTGCCAGCCATCCACGCCGGCTTGCCGGGCGCATGCCAGGACTGCACCGAGCCGCGTGCCAGTATCCACACCCAGTTACCCAGCTTATGGCGCATGCGGAATTCGCATTCGTAGTACTCGGTTTCGCCGGCAAAATGACGCGCCAGTGTTTCCTCGGTGCGCGCTACATCGGCCGGATGCAGCAGGCTGCGCCAGGTCTCCACCGTCAGTGGCGCCAGTTCTGCTTCGGTGTAGCCGATCATCCCGGTCCAGCGCGCATTGGCGTGCACCTGGCCGGTCGCGACCTGCCACTCCCAGGTGCCGGCATGGGTGCCTTCCAGCACATTGGCGAAATACTGTCGTTCCTGCTCCAGCGCCTGCTGCAAGCCCTTGCTGACAGTAATGTCGGTACTGATGGACACATAGCGCTCCACCAGGCCGTTCTGGTCGGGGAACGGGGCGATCAGGCTATCCACCCAGTACTGCTCACCCTGGGCATTGCGATTGCAGATCTCGCCGCGCCAAGGTTTACCCTGGCTGATCGCCTGCCAGACACTTTGCCAGAAGGCCTTGTCATGCAGGCCGGAGCCAAGCAGGCGATGATCCTGCCCCAGCAAGGCAGCACGGGAGTAGCCGGTCAGCGCGCAAAAGGCATCATTGACTTCGACTATCCTGCCTTGCCGGTCTGCTACCGACACGATCAGATGCTGGCGTATGGTGCGCTGCATGGTCTGCGCTTCGCGCAAGGCCACCTCCAGCTCGGC
Source organism: Chitinimonas sp. (assembly GCF_041904975.1). NCBI lineage: Bacteria > Pseudomonadati > Pseudomonadota > Betaproteobacteria > Neisseriales > Chitinibacteraceae > Chitinimonas > Chitinimonas sp. The sequence goes on from NZ_JAYRLZ010000066.1 coordinate 15,232, forward strand.
TTTCGCCTGTACCAGGGCGCTCATGGCTTCGCCGGCACGGTGTTCTGCGCGCTCGCGACCGCGCCCCAGCACCAGAATCAGCATGGCCAGCAGCAAACCCAAGGTGCTGCCGGCCGCACCAAACCACAGCGGCGCCTGCTCCACCGTACTGGCTTCGAAATCGTGGGTGCTGTGGGCGATCAATAGAAAATTGCGCCCTTCGAACTGCAAGATGCGCTGAAAGTGGTAGCGACCCTGCGGTGCAGCATCGCTGCGATCCAGCGAGTAAAGCAGATGGTCGGCATGGGGATTGGTGCCGTCGTACAGCTGGAAATTCAGGCCGCTGATGTCGCCAGAGGGCATCTGGTCCAGCAGTTGCGCAATCACCACCGGCGCGAACACCAGCCCGGTAATGGCGGCCCGCCGTGCCGAGGCAGAACGGCGATCGGCATTGTCGCGATACACCGGCAGCACATAGGCAAAGCTTGGCAGGCCATCGCCCTTGTACTCGAGCTGGATATACGGCATCAGCACCGGCAAGCCGCTATCGATGGCAAACTCGATCAGGCTGCGCCGCTCGGGATTGCCGCCCAGATCGATCCCCCAGGCGCCTCGGTTGGCCTGTTGCGGCTCGATATGGCGCACCACATAGAGATCCTGGTCGCCATTGAGGCTATTGATGGCAAAACCGGGTTCGCTGCGCCGCGCCGCCGCCTCGAAGGCCGGCAGCGCATCGCGCTCCAGCGGCGCGATCCAACCCATGGCGCGAACACCGGGGTATTCATGTTCCAGATCATGGGCAGCCAGATAGGCACGGAATGCCTTCCCATCCAGGTCCGGATTGCTGGCATACAGGGCGCGCAGGCCATTTAGACCATACAGCGGTCGCGCCATGTATTCGCGAATGTCGCGTGCAAGCGCGTCGGCCATCCGGTCAAAACGGGTTTGCCCTTCACGCTGTACCTGGGCGCGCATGGCCAGCACCACCAGGGTGGTCAGGCACAAGCTGCCGAGCAGCACCATGGCGGCCAGCCAGACTGCGCCCAGGCGGCGGATCCGTCCCGGCCCCACGGCGGCTGCCTGCCGCTTGAAGCGCCACAGCAATAGCGGCCCACCAAACAGACACAGCAGCAGCATATTGAGCAGAATGGCCAGCAGGCCATTGGGCTCTGCCGGCGCCCACCAGGGGCGACCAAGCAGCAGCAGCAGCTCGATGCCGGCCAGCATCGCCCCGCCTTCCAACATCAAGCGCAACCTTCGCCGCCGTATCTGCATATCCACCCGTCCGGGCTGGCGGCAAGTGCGGGGCCTGTCAGGTCATGGCCGGCCTTGCATGGCCCGGCCACACACCGCATCAGGCACTGCCTTGCACCGCCCTCAGTTCATTGATGATGCTGGAGAGTTGGTCCTGCACCAGCACTTCCTTGCTCTGCACATCCACCACCCGCTCCAGCCCGGTGCGGAACACATTGGCCATGTAGCGCTCCTGCTGATCGCTCAGCGCGACACTGAGCAGGGCGCGTTCAGCCTCCATATTCGCCTGGTTGACCGCCAGCGCAGTGGCCGCCCGGCCTTCGCGCTGGGCCTGGTCGATCATCTCCAGGGTCTTTGAGATACGCTGCACCACCTGGCGGATCACCTCGCCTCGGTGTTGCGCCGCCTGCATCATGTCCAGCGCCACCACGCGCGCCTGGGCCGACTCCAACAGCATAGCCAAGTGGTCGCGCAAGCGCCCACAGCGGTCGGCATCCTCAAGCGGCAGGTTGTTAACCAGCAAGGAAACCTGCTCATAGGTAATGGCAAGCCGGTTCTTGAACTGGGTAATGCGCTCCATCTTGCTCATATGCTCGATCACCGACAGATCCAGCGGGCTGGCCGGGCCGCGCGAAGTAAGGCTGAATACGCCGGACGCCGAGCGCAGCTGCACCACGCAATCAAGACCGAAATTGCCCGCCGTGTTGACTATCGCCTGCGCCAAGGCAGCGAAATCGTCACAATGGTTGAAGGTCTTCACCCCTTCGAGCAGGCAACCGAGCTCGCTCATGCTCGACATGGCGGTCATGGCGGCCGCCGACGTAAAACTCACCGATTCGCGCAACTGCCGGCGCTGCTCGGCCAAGGTGAGCAAGGCCTTGACCTTGGCCTCCAGAAACAACAGGTTGAACGGCTTGGTCAGGTAATCATCGCCGCCCACTTCGAGGCCCTTGAGCCTGTCCTCGATCGCATCCTTGCCCGACAGGAACAGGATGGGCAACTCCTGATAGGCCTCGTTTTCGCGCAAGCGCTGGCAGACCTCGTAGCCATTCATTTGCGGCATTTCCACATCGAGGATGACAATATCGGGCTGGCATTGCGCCACCTTTTGCAAGGCGTCGGCGCCATCGTCTG
>NZ_JAYRLZ010000382.1:0-3103 GCF_041904975.1 Chitinimonas sp.
CTCGATTCGCGTGGAGCTTCTCACCGCGGTTCCCCCGCGGCGGCGGGGGCGGAGGGGGTGGGTTAGAACAGCGAGGGGAGTGTTGATTGACTCACTGCCGCCGAAGGCCCGGGTCTCCCGGGTCCAGATAGGCAGCTTGAAAACTCGATTCACGTCGAGCTTCCCTAGTAGAATCGCGCGGTTCACGAATATTGCAGGATGCGCCAATGGCGAAATCGACCAAGCCCGCCAGTTTCGAGGCGGCAATGAGCGAGCTGGAAACCCTGATCAGCGAAATGGAACGTGGCGATGCGCCGCTGGAAGCGGCCCTCGCTGCCTACAAGCGCGGCGGTGAGTTGGTGCGCTTTTGCCAGGGCCAGCTGGAAGCGGCCGAGCAACAAATCAAGATTCTCGATGGCGACAGCCTTAAACCCTTTGCCGTGGAAGGTGGCGAATGAGCGCCCGTAGCGATTTTCAAACCTGGTCGTTTGCCATTCAGCAACAAATGGAATTGGCGCTTGGCGCCGTGTTGCCGCCGAGCGACCATCTGCCGCAGCGCCTGCATGAAGCCATGCGCTATGCGGTGCTAGGCGGTGGCAAGCGGGTGCGGCCGCTGTTGGTGTTTGCCGCCGGTGAACTGGTTGGTGCCGGCGCCGAGCGTTTGCAATATGCCGCCTGCGCGGTTGAGCTGATCCACGCCTATTCGCTGGTGCATGACGATATGCCGTGCATGGATGACGACCAGCTACGCCGTGGCAAACCGACCGTCCATGTGCAGTTCGACGATGCTACTGCCTTGTTGGCTGGCGACGCGCTGCAGACTGCCGCCTTTGAAGTGCTGGCCGGGCGCACCGTGTGCGACGAGGCGAGCGACCAGGTCAAGATGTTGAAAATTCTCGCCACCGCCAGCGGTGCCGCCGGCATGGCCGGGGGGCAGGCGATCGACCTGGCATCGGTCGGCCAGCCGCTGTCGCTGCCAGAGCTGGAAAACATGCATATCCTCAAGACCGGCGCGCTGATTCGTGCCTCGGTGCTATTGGGCAGCTATTGTGGCGAGCCCTTGAGTAGCACCGAGCGCGAGCGGCTGGATCGCTTTGCCAAGCTGGTCGGCCTCGCCTTCCAGGTGGTGGACGATATCCTCGATGTGGAAGCTGATACCGCGACGCTGGGCAAGACCGCCGGCAAGGATGCCGCTCACGACAAGCCGACCTATGTGTCGCTGCTGGGCCTGAAACAAGCCAAACAGCGCGCGGCCGAGCTGGAAGCCGAAGCGCTCGATTGCCTGAGCAGCTTTGGCGAGCGGGCGCAGCGCTTGCGCGAGCTGGCGCATTTCATCGTCCATCGGGCGTTTTAGAGCAAGGCCTGACATCTTTCCCCCAGAGCCCTTGCGAATACGGTGCTGGGAACAAGCGCTGTGCCCGCCAGGTGCTCGGTGATGAATGATATTTGTTGGTGGTTCGCCACCCGTGAAGAGAAACATGCCTTACCCGCTCCTCGATACTGTCAATCTGCCTGCCGATCTGCGCGAGTTCGATCAGGAACAGCTCAAGCAGCTGGCTGGTGAACTGCGCGCCTTTCTGCTCGATACCGTCAGCCAGACCGGGGGCCACTTTGCCTCCAATCTCGGCGCAGTTGAACTGACCATCGCCCTGCACCATGTGTTCGACACGCCGCGTGATCGCCTGGTATGGGACGTCGGTCACCAGACCTACCCGCACAAGATCCTCACCGGGCGCAAGGCGCGCATGCATAGCATGCGCAAGCATGGCGGGCTGGCGGGCTTTCCCAAGCGCGAGGAAAGCGAGTACGACACCTTCGGCGTCGGCCATAGCTCCACCAGTATCGGCGCCGCCGCCGGCATGGCCGAGGCGAGCAAGCTACTCGGTCAGCGGCGCAAATGCATCGCGGTGATCGGCGATGGCGCGATGACCGCCGGGCAGGCTTTCGAGGCACTGTTCAATGCCGGCGACAAGACCGATACCGACCTTCTGGTCGTGCTGAACGACAATGAAATGTCGATTTCACCCAATGTCGGCGCCTTCAACGCCTATCTGGCCAAGCTCCTGTCCGGCAAGTTCTACCAGGGCTTTCGCAATACCGGCTCCAAGGTGCTGGGCAATGTGCCGCCGCTGCACGAATTCGTGCGCCGCTCGGAAGAGCATATGAAGGGCTTTCTGACCCCGTCGACCCTGTTCGAGGAGTTCGGCTTCCACTATGTCGGCCCGATCGACGGTCATGATCTCGATGCCCTGGTGCCAACGCTGGAAAACCTGAAGAGCCTGTCCGGCCCGCAGTTCCTGCATGTGGTGACCAAAAAAGGGCAAGGCTACAAGCTGGCCGAGGGTGACCCGGTCAAGTACCACGCTGTCACGCCATTCACCCCGGCGCAGGGTATGGCGTCCAAGGCGGCGACCAAGCCGACCTTTACGCAGATTTTTGGCGACTGGCTGTGCGATATGGCGCGGCAGGATCTGCGCCTTGTCGGCATCACCCCGGCGATGCGCGAAGGCTCGGGCATGGTGCGCTTCCAGCAGGAATTCCCCGACCGTTATTACGATGTGGGCATTGCCGAGCAGCATGCGGTGACCTTTGCAGCCGGCCTGGCTTGCGAAGGCTTGAAGCCGGTCGTCGCCATCTATTCCACCTTCTTGCAGCGCGCTTACGACCAGCTGATTCACGATGTGGCCTTGCAGAATCTGCCAGTGGTGTTTGCCATCGACCGTGCCGGCCTGGTTGGCGCCGATGGCCCGACTCATGCCGGTAGCTTCGATATCAGCTTTTTGCGCTGTATTCCGAATATGGCGGTGCTATGCCCGGCCGACGAGGATGAATGCCGGCAGATGCTGTACACCGCCTTCCAGATGAACCAACCCACTGCCGTGCGCTATCCGCGCGGCATCGGGCCGGGCATGGAAGTGCGCAAGTCCTTTACCGCCGTGCCGGTCGGCAAGGGCGAGATTCGGCGCAAGGGCAGCAAGATCGCGATTCTGGCCTTTGGCACCATGCTGGCGCCGAGTATTACGGCTGGCGAGGCGCTTGATGCCACGGTAGCCAATATGCGCTGGGTCAAGCCGCTTGACGCCGACTTGGTCAAGCAACTGGCGGCTGAGCATGAATTGATCGT
>NZ_JAYRLZ010000067.1:0-17572 GCF_041904975.1 Chitinimonas sp.
AATTGTCGCTGGCAGGCCGCTATGACAACTACAAAAACGACTTTGGTGTCAGTTTCAACAAATTCAGCCCGAAAGTCGGCTTGCGCTGGACGCCAAGCAAGTCTGTCTTGGTCCGCGCCTCTGCAGCGCAAGGCTTCCGCGCACCAACGCTATACGAAAACCTGCGACCTTTCACCACCGGCAACAACACAAATGGCGTGTACAGCGACCCGCTGCGCTGCCCGGACGGCAAGCCCAACCCGGCCGCAACATTCCCGGTCGACAAACGTCAAGATGAGTGCGAAGTGCAATTGCCCGCCTCCAACCAGGGCAATATGAACCTCAAGCCTGAAAAATCGACGCAATACTCGATGGGCCTGGTATTTGCACCAACAAACAGCTTCAGCGGTGCGATCGATTACTGGAATATCAGGATTGATGATTCGATCCAGCAATTCTCCGAGCAAACCATTATCCAGAACCCGACCCAATTTGCCGACAACTATTATCGCTTCGACCCGCGCAAAAATCCGGAATTGCTGAACAATCCGCGTGGCGTGAAAGGCCTGAATGACCCACGACTGATCAAGGGGAACGGCAACGTCGACTTCCCGCTTGCCTTTATCTACACCCCGCAAACCAATACAGCGCAATTTTTTGCATCGGGTATCGACCTGAATCTGAACTATCGATTCCGCATCGAGAACATCGGTGCGTTCAGTGTAAACTACGACGGCACCTATTTGCTCACTCACGGCTATCAATACCCGAATCTGCCCAAGGTTAGTGATAACGGCGTATATCAGGATTATGCCGTCGCTCCTCGTTATCGGCACTCCGCCACCTTGGTCTACAACCGTGGCTCATGGAGTGCTTCGCTGACGGATAATTTCACCCTGCATTATGTCGACTTTGCCGACAAGACCAAGAAGCAAGATCCTCGCGACGTTGCCTCGTATAACACCTGGGATGCGCAAGTTACCTGGCGTGGTATCAAAAACCTTGATCTCGGTCTCGGCATTCGCAATATTCTTGATCAAGACCCACCCTCCTCGCGTACTACTCAGAACTTCCAGACTGGTTATGACGCACAATTCACCAACCCGCTCGGCCGTACATTCTATGCACGCGCCAAGTACAAGTTCTGGTAATCGCAGGCCTTATCCGAGGCTGGCTGTTCAGCACCTGTCGTAACAGAAAAAGCCCCGCTCGCGGGGCTTTTCTTATTGCAACAGCGCGCAGCCAATCACGCCAAAAACCCATTGGTCACCGGATAGCGCCAATCCTTGCCAAATCCACGCGGAGTGATGCGGGCACCGATGGCGGCCTGGCGGCGTTTGTATTCGTTCACTTTCAATAACTTCACCACTCGCAGTACATCGGCCTCATTGAAGCCCGCGGCGATAATGTCGGCGATCGACTGGTTGCCTTCGACATAGCGGGCCATGATGGCGTCGAGGATGTCGTAAGGCGGCAGGCTGTCCTGGTCGACCTGGTTGTCGCGCAACTCGGCCGAGGGTGGACGGGTGATGATGCGCTCCGGAATGACATCTGACACCGTATTGCGGTAGCTGGACAGCCGGTACACCAGGGTCTTGGCAATATCCTTCAGCACGGCATAGCCACCCGCCATATCGCCATACAGGGTGGCGTAGCCAGTGGTCATCTCGCTCTTGTTGCCGGTGGTCAGCACCAGCCGGCCGGTCTTGTTCGACAGGGCCATCAGGATCACCCCGCGAATGCGCGATTGCAGGTTTTCCTCGGTGGTGTCGGCCGGCAAGCCGGCAAACTGCCCGGCCAGCGCACCGGTAAAGGCCTCATACATCGGCTCGATGCTGATCTCGTCGTACTGCACGCCGAGGCGGCGCACCATCTCGCGCGAGTCGTCGAGACTGATCTGCGCGGTGTAGCGCGAGGGCATCATCACTGCCCGCACCTTGTCGGCACCCAGTGCATCCACCGCGATTGCCAGGGTCAGGGCGGAATCGATGCCACCCGACAGGCCGATGATGGCGCCAGGAAAGCGATTCTTGAGCAGGTAATCACGGGTCGCCAGCACCAGCGCCTGATAGACCGTGGCGTCCTCGCTCAATGCTGGCGCGATCTGGCCGGCCAGCAGATCGCCATCGGCGAATTCGATGATCCGGGTAGCGGCTTCAAACATCGGCAGCTGCGCGACCACCTCACCCCGGCGATTCATGGCAAAGCTGCCGCCATCGAATACCAGCTCATCCTGCCCGCCCACCCAGTTGCAGTAGACGATGGGCAGTCCGGTTTCTTCGATACGCTGGCGGACGATTTCGTGGCGCACGCCTTCCTTGCCCAGATGGTAGGGCGAGGCATTGGGCACCAGCAGGATTTGTGCGCCCAGATCGGCCGCCTCGGCAGCCGGCTCGATATGCCAGATGTCCTCGCAGATCGGCACGCCGATGGTGACAATGCTGCCGTCGTGATTGCGTTGCTCGAATACACAGGGCGAGGCGCCGGGGCTGAAATAGCGGCATTCGTCGAACACTTCATTATTAGGCAGCACCAGCTTCTGGCCACGGCCCAGATAATTGCCGTCGCGCATCACCGTGACGGCATTGAAGCGCTCGTGGCCGATCTGCTGCGGGTGGCCGACGATCAGGGTGACATCGTCAGCGGCGTCGAGCAGCCGATCCAGCTGCACTTCGCAGGCGGCATAAAAGCTGGGGCGCAGCAGCAAATCTTCTGGCGGATAGCCGGCAATGCTTAGTTCCGGCACCAGCAACACATCGGCGCCATCGCGGCGTGCCGCTTCGATCAGCGCGATGATCCGGTCGGTATTGCCGACCAGATCGCCGACAGTGGCATTGAATTGGGCGAGGGCAATTTTCATCATGGGGCGTGGACCACGGAGATTCAGTTGGAAAGCCGGTTATTTGCCGGCATACAGCACAAACATGGCAGGGCGCTTTTTCAGGTCGGGGCGCGCATCAGTCTTCCACTGCGTCAAGGGGCGCGAGATCACCAACTCATCAGCCGTAGTCAGGTCGCGCGCCACAGTCAGCATGGTGGTGCCGCGACAAGCCTGCAACAGGGCATCGATCAGGGCGTCGTTGCGATACGGTGTTTCGATGAACAGCTGCGCTTCGTCCAGCCGCGCAGAATCGCGTTCCAGTTCGCGCAGCCGCTCGCTGCGCGGAGCCGCATCCACCGGCAAATAGCCATGGAAACGAAAGCGCTGACCGCTGGCTCCTGCCGCCATCAGGGCCAGCAAAATCGACGAAGGCCCGACCAGCGGCACCACCCGGATACCACGAGCATGAGCCAATCGAACCAGATTGGCGCCGGGGTCGGCAATGCCGGGGCAGCCGGCTTCGGATATCACGCCAACATCGTGACCGGCCAGCAAGGGCGCCAGCAAGGCCGCCAGCTCGGCCGGCTTGGTGTGCTCGTTCAAGTCCTGCATGACAAGCTCGCTGATTACCCGCTCCGGGCCATACAGCTTGAGAAAGCGACGGGCAGTCTTGGCGTTTTCCACCACCCAGTGCTGGATGCGATTGGCGGTGCCGCGCACATCAGCCGGCAGGATGGTGTCGAGCGAGCCTTCGCCCAGCGGGGCGGGAACCAGATAAAGCGTGCCGTAACTCATAACAGGGCATAGCCTTCGCGACGCAGCATATGGCAGAGCTCGATCAGCGGCAGGCCGATGATGGCGGCCGGATCGCTACCCTGCATGCTGGCGATCATCGCCACACCCAGCCCTTCGGTCTTGGCACTGCCGGCGCAGTCATAAGGCTGCTCGCGCTGCAGATAGCGATCGATTTCGGCATCGCTGTAGTCGCGCATGGTCACCTGCCAGGGCACCACGCATTGCTGGGTGTGGCCACTGGCGGCATTGTGCAAAGCCAGCGCGGTATGAAACACGATGGTCTGGCCGCGCATGGCGCGCAATTGCACCACTGCGCGCTCGTAGTTGCCGGGCTTGCCGAGCTGCTCGCCATGCAGCAGCGCCACTTGATCCGAGCCGATGATCAGTGCACCCGGAAAGCGCTGCGCTAGCGATTGCGCCTTCAGGCAAGCCAGGCGTGAAGCGGTAGCAGCGGCGGATTCGCCCGCCAGCGGGGTCTCATCACAATCAGGGGCTGCCACTTCAAACGGCAAGCCCAGGCGCTCGAGCAATTCGCGGCGATAGCGGGAGGTGGAACCAAGCACCAAGGAAGGTTGAACCATTGCAAGAATCCAACGCAGCAGCGCCGCCGGGAAGGCCGGCCATGCCGCGAGTTTGTAATTGATTTGAAAGCACAATTCGCTCACCGCCATGGCCGCGTCGCTTAGCGCGGCGCGACGGTTTTTGTTTGACGGGAGCGGAGGCAAAAGTATATCATCCGTCGTTTATGTCCGACCTCATCTTTGACAACGGCGAGTTTGCCCGGCAACAAAAGACCCTGCATGGCGAGCTGGCCCTGGCCGACTTACCCAGGGTAGCCGGCGAAGTGCTGGCGGGTGGCCCGGTGCAGTTTGCGCTGGCAGGCGGTAGCGATCATTACAAGCGCTTGACGCTGGATTTGAGCCTGAAAGGCCATTTCGAGCTCAGCTGCCGACGCTGCCTTAAACCGATGCCATTCGAGCTCGATGTCGCCAGCCGCTTCACCCTGTTCGCTGATGAAGCGCGAATGGATGAAGCAGAGGCCGATGATGAGGATCTGGAAGGTTTGCTGTTCGAACGTGCGTTCGACCCAATGAACCTGGTAGAGGACGAGATTTTACTGTCGTTGCCGTTTGCACCGGCGCACGATTCGTGCGAATCCGACGCGGCAGCAGCGCCAGACGCGGGCAGTACGCCGCAAAAGCCGAACCCGTTTGCCGTGCTGGCGGAGCTAAAAGGCAAGTTGAAGCGCGGCGAGCAATAGTTTTACATTTCAAAAGTTTGATCCAGGAGCACTACCATGGCCGTTCAACAGAACAAAAAATCCCCGTCCAAGCGCGGCATGCATCGCGCTCACGACTTCCTCACCGCACCAGCTCTGGCCATCGAGCCAAGCACCGGTGAAGCTCACCTGCGTCACCACATCAGCCCGAACGGTTTTTACCGTGGCCGTCGTGTGGTCAAGGCCAAGGGCGAGTAATTGCCCGCTTGTCCTGATGCAGGTGTATAAAAGGCGCGCTCTTTCAGAGTGCGCCTTTTTTCTTTCAAGCAAGCGCTTGAGACTAGTGGAACAAGAAACTCATCGACATGGAAATCACTGTCGCAATTGATGCGATGGGTGGCGATCACGGCGTGCATGTCACCGTGCCGGCCGCCCTGAAATTCCTCAAAGCGCATCCCGACGTCAATGTCGTGCTGGTAGGTCTGCAGGATGCCATCGAGGCCGAACTGAAAGCGCGCCACGCCCACACCGGCCCGCGCCTGCGCATCCACGCCGCCAGCGAAGTGGTGGCCATGGATGAAGCGCCACAACTGGCGCTGAAGAACAAAAAAGATTCATCGATGCGGGTGGCGATCAATCTGGTGAAAAGCGGTGAAGCCCATGCCTGCGTGTCGGCCGGCAATACCGGCGCCCTGATGGCCACCGCGCGTTTCGTGCTGAAAATGCTGCCAGGCATCGAGCGGCCCGCCATCGCCAAGATGATGCCGACCATGCGCGGCAGCAGCTGCGTGCTGGATCTGGGCGCCAATGTCGACTGCACGCCCGAGCAGCTGTACCAGTTCGGCGTGATGGGCGCCATGCTGTACGGCGCCCTGCGCCAGGTCGACCACCCCAGCGTGGGCCTGCTCAATGTTGGCTCGGAAGACATCAAGGGCAATGGCGCCGTCAAGGAAGCCGCCGAACTGCTACGCGCTTCCAAGCTGAATTTCTACGGCAATGTGGAAGGCAACGATATCTACAAGGGCACCGTCAATGTGGTGGTGTGCGACGGCTTCACCGGCAATGTGGCACTCAAGACCAGCGAAGGCCTGGCCAAGATGCTCAGCCAGTTTTTGCGCGAGGAATTCTTCAAAAGCTGGTGGCGCAAGCTGATTGCCGTGGTGGCCGCACCAGTGCTGCTGAGCTTCAAGCACCGCATGGATCCGCGCCGCTACAACGGCGCCAGCCTGCTGGGCCTGCGTGGCATCGTGGTGAAAAGCCATGGCGGTGCCGACCGCTTCGCCTTTTTCTGTGCGCTGGAGCAAGCGCTGGAAGAAGCACGCTCCGGCGTACTGCGCCGCATCAGCGACAGCATGAGCGAGCCGGGCCACCAACAAAAGAGTTCACAGGCCGATCCACTGGACGCCTGAGACAGCAATACCCGCACTACCTCGTAGCAAACAATTGACCGGCCGGCCAATGAGCCGACCGGCATTACCCAAGCGAGGCTGCCGTGCCGTTGACGCGGTAGCCGATGGAGAGAGCCTTGTTGTATTCCCGCATAGCAGGGACGGGCAGCTATTTGCCCGCCCGGATACTCAGCAACGCCGAGCTGGCGCAGCGCGTCGATACTTCCGACGAGTGGATAGTCAGCCGCACCGGCATCCGCGAACGACGCATTGCTGCCGCAGACGAGATGACCAGCGACCTGGCCCTGCACGCCAGCCAGCAGGCAATGCAGCAGGCTGGTGTAACAGCCGACCAGCTCGACCTGATCATCGTCGCCACCAGCACACCCGATGTGATCTTCCCGTCCACCGCCTGCATCCTGCAGGAAAAACTCGGTGCCTACGGCTGCCCGGCTTTCGATGTGCAGGCGGTTTGCGCCGGCTTTGTCTACGCACTGACCACCGCCGACCAATATATCCGCACCGGCATGGCCAAGACGGTACTGGTGGTCGGGGCGGAAGCCTTTTCGCGCATTCTCGACTGGAGCGATCGCGCCACCTGCGTACTGTTTGGCGATGGCGCCGGCGCAGTGGTACTGAAAGCCTCGAACGAGCCGGGCATTGTCGCCTGCAAGCTCAAGGCCGACGGCCGCTTCCGGCATATCCTGACCACGCCGGGCAATGTGGCCCATGGCCAGCTGCAGGGACAGCCCTTCCTCAAGATGGACGGCCCGGCGGTGTATAAATTCGCGGTAAAGGCCCTGGCCGAGCTGGCATCGGAAATCCTGGATCAGGCCGGCCTGCCGCAATCAGCACTGGACTGGCTGGTGCCACACCAGGCCAATGTGCGCATTATCGAATCCACCGCCAAGCACTTGGGCCTGAGCATGGACAAGGTGGTCCTGACCCTGGCACGGCATGGCAATACCTCGGCCGCTTCGATCCCACTGGCACTCGACGAAGCCGCCCGCGCCGGTCGCTTTGCGCCAGGGGAATTGCTGATGCTCGAAGGCATAGGCGGTGGCTTTGCCTGGGGTGCGGTACTGCTGCGCTGGTAAATGTCGCAGCACTAAAGTCAAACAAGCGCCTGCTTGCTAGCGATTGGCTGGCGTTGGCGGTAATATCCGCGCCTAATTTCCGCAAACGTCGCCGAACGGTAATAAATTCGCCATGTTCAAACTATCTGGAATGCCGCTTTCCAACTATCACAACAAGGTCAAGCTGGCCTTGCTGGAAAAAGGCATCGCTTTCGAGGAAGTGCTGGCGCGCCCGTCGCAGGATGCCGACTATCTGGCGCTGTGTCCAACCGGCAAGGTGCCGTATTTCGAAGTGGATGGCGGGCGCTTTTGCGAATCGCAAGCCGCGCTGGAATACCTGGAAGAGTGCTACCCGACCCCGCCGCTGCTGCCGGCCGATGCGCTGGCGCGCGCCAAGGTGCGCGAGCTGATCCATGTGTTCGAGCAGGATATCGAACTGGTGGCGCGTCGCATGTTGCCGCATGCGCTGTTCGGCGCACCGCTCAATGAAGGCGTCTGGGATGAAGTGGCGCGCCAGCTCGATCGCGGTCTGGCGTCGTTCCGCCGCATCGCCCGCTTTGCTCCCTATGTGGCCGGCGACGCCTTTACCATGGCCGACTGCGCCATTGCCATGCATATCCCGCTGGTCACGCGCATTACCCAGATCGTCTACCAGCGCGACTGGTTTGCCGATCTGCCGGTTGAAGCCTACCTGGCCCAGATGAAACAGCGCCCCGCCTATCAGCAGGTGCGCGCCGACCTAGAAGCAGCGCGTGCTGCACAGTCCTGAGACCCATCCAATGACATTCGCCTTTGTTTTCCCCGGCCAGGGTTCGCAGTCGGTCGGCATGCTCGATGCCTTTGCCAAGCTGCCCGAGGTGCAAGCCACCCTGGCAGAGGCCAGTGAAGCGCTGGGCCAGGATATCGGCGCATTGATCGCCAGCGGCCCGAAAGAATTGCTCGATGCCACCGTCAACACCCAGCCGGTGATGCTGGTGGCGGGCGTAGCCGTTTACCGTGCCTGGAAGGCGCAAGGCGGTGCCGAGCCGGCCATGCTGGCAGGCCACAGCCTTGGTGAATACTCGGCGCTAGTGGCTGCCGGTGCACTGGATTTCAAGGATGCGGTTCGGCTGGTGCGCCTGCGCGCGCAAGCCATGCAGTCGGCGGTGCCGGAAGGCGAAGGGGCCATGGCGGCGATTCTCGGGCTGGACGATGACAATATCCGCGCCGCCTGTGCCGAAGCAGCGCAAGGCGAGGTAGTCGAGCCGGTCAATTTCAACACGCCCGGCCAGGTGGTGATTGCCGGCAGCAAGGCCGCGGTACTGCGTGCCGGCGAGGCGTGCAAGGCACGCGGTGCCAAGCGCGCCCTGCCCTTGCCGGTTTCGGTGCCCTCGCACTGTGCGCTGATGCGGCCTGCGGCCGAGCAGCTGGCCGCCGCACTGGCAGGCATCGAGATCAAAACGCCGCGCATTGCCGTGATCCACAATGCCGATGTGGCAGCCTACAGCGAGCCAGACCAGATTCGCGCCGCCCTGGCACGCCAGCTGTATAGTCCGGTGCGCTGGGTAGAAACCGTGCAGAAGCTGTCAAGCGAGGGCATAACCGTGGTGGCGGAATGCGGCCCCGGCAAGGTGCTGGCCGGCATGAGCAAGCGCATTGTCGACAGCCTGCAGTCGGTCGCCCTGACCGAGCCCGCCCAATTCGAGGCGCTCAAGGCGCTGCTTGCCTGAAACACTGAATTGCTCGACGCACAGATAGTGCGGCGGCTAGATGCATGTAATGCTGCGAAACCCTCAACCGTGTTGACTGGCGGTTTGCGGCAAACCGGAGAAGCAAAGATGTCCTTGCAAGGTAAAGTCGCCCTGGTGACAGGCGCATCACGCGGCATCGGTCGCGCTATCGCCGAAACCCTGGTGCGCGACGGCGCTACCGTGATCGGCACCGCCACCAGCGAAAGCGGTGCAGCCGCCATCACTACTTATTTGCAGGAACTGGGCGTCAAGGGCGCCGGCCTCGCGCTCGATGTGAACGACGCAGCGGCCGTCGACGCCGCCCTGGCGCAGATCGAAAAAGACCACGGCGCCATTGCCATCTTGGTCAACAACGCCGGCATTACCCGCGATGGCCTGCTGATGCGCATGAAGGAAGACGACTGGGATGCGGTGATGGATACCAATCTGCGCTCGGTGTTCCGCCTGTCCAAGGCGGTGCTGCGCGGCATGATGAAGGCGCGCTGGGGCCGCATCGTCAGCATCGCATCCGTAGTGGGCAGCCTAGGCTCGGCCGGTCAGACCAATTACGCGGCGGCCAAGGCCGGCATGATGGGTTTTACCCGTTCGCTGGCCCGCGAAGTGGGCAGCCGCAATATCACGGTGAATTGCGTGGCACCGGGCTTTATTGACACCGATATGACCGCCAGCCTGCCGGAAGAATACAAGGCCAAGTTGATCGCACAGATCTCGCTGGAGCGTCTTGGCCAGCCGCAAGAAATCGCCGATGCCGTCGCCTTTCTGGCCAGCGATAAGGCAAGCTACATCACTGGCAATACCCTGCACGTGAATGGCGGCATGTATATGAACTGACCTGGCGCCTGAACGCGCATGCTCAGTATCGTTACAGCAAAACAGTATGAGCTTGGCCCTGTCCGGACCATCCGGTTGGCGGCCCAGCTTCTTGTGAATCAGGCTCGCTTAGAGTTTGGCTTTTGAGTTTGCACCCGGTTTTTTTGTTAGAATGCGGGCGCTTTTGACCATCCAATATGAAAGGTGTGGGTTCAAGAATGGAAAACATCGAACAACGCGTGAAGAAGATCGTCGCCGAGCAACTGGGCGTCAACGAAGCCGATATCAAGATCGATTCGTCCTTTGTTGAAGACCTTGGCGCTGACTCGCTCGACACCGTTGAGCTCGTGATGGCACTGGAAGAAGAGTTCGAGTGCGAAATTCCGGATGAAGAAGCGGAAAAGATCACCAATGTTCAGCAGGCTATCGACTACGTCAAAGGCCACGTCAGCAAGTAATGCGCGCTTGGCCGGCTAACGCAGCCCTCGGGTTGCGCGCCTGAATGAATCTACAAGGCCCCCGCGCGAGCAATCGCGCCGGGGTCTTGTCGTATCCGGATTCCGATTTGAGCAGGCGCTTGTTTGACTTGTCATGCAAGCCCCGTAGGCTGTCGGAATCGTCGTAGACAGGAACAACACCATGTCCAAACGCAGAGTAGTCGTCACGGGCCTTGGCCATATTTCTCCGGTAGGCAATGATGTTGCCACCGGCTGGGCCAATCTGCTGGCTGGCCAGTCCGGCATCAGTCGGATCACCCGCTTCGACCCATCCGATCTGGCCTGCCAGATCGCCGGCGAAGTGCGCGGTTTCGATGTCACCCAATATATTTCGGCCAAGGATGCACGCCGTATGGATACCTTTATCCATTACGGCATTGCCGCCGCCTTCCAGGCGATTGCCGACGCCGGCCTTGATGACGCAGTCGGCCTCGATATGGAACGCATCGGCGTCAATATCGGCTCCGGCATCGGTGGCCTGCCGCTGATCGAAGAGACCGTGATCGCCATGCATGAAGGCGGCCCGCGCAAGATCGGCCCTTTCTTCATTCCCGGCTCGCTGTCCAATATGATCGCCGGCCATGTGTCGATCATGAAGGGCTACAAGGGCCTGAGCTACGGCATTGTCTCCGCCTGTACCACCGCCACCCATTCGATTGGCGATGCAGCGCGCACCATCCAGTATGGCGATGCCGATGTGATGGTTGCCGGCGGCTCGGAATGTGCCATCGCCCGTATCGGCATCGGTGGCTTTGCCGCCATGCGTGCCCTGTCCACCCGCAATGACGACCCAGCCACCGCCAGCCGCCCCTGGGACAAAGGCCGCGACGGATTCGTGATGGGTGAAGGTGCCGGTGTGCTGGTACTAGAAGAGTACGAACACGCCAAGGCACGCGGCGCCCGCATCTATGCCGAGGTGGCCGGTTTCGGCGTGAGCAGTGATGCCCACCATATGACCGCGCCGTGTGAAGACGGCGATGGCGCCGCGCGCGGCATGATCAATGCGCTGCGTGATGCACGTATCAACCCGGACGAGGTCGACTATATCAATGCCCACGGCACCTCGACACCGCTGGGCGATGTGGCGGAAACCCTTGCAGTGAAGCGCTGCTTCGGCGAGCACGCCAAAAAACTGGCGATGAATTCGACCAAGTCGATGACCGGCCATTTGCTCGGCGGCGCCGGCGGCATCGAGGCGGTTTATACGGTACTGGCCCTTTATCACCAGAAGAGCCCGCCCACCATCAATCTGTTCGAGCAGGATGTGGAAGGCGGCTGCGATCTCGATTACGTGGCCAATACTGCCCGCGATATGAAGATCGACGTGGCGATCTCCAATTCCTTCGGCTTTGGCGGCACCAACGGCACGGCTGTGTTCAAGCGAATCTAAGTTTCCACCCTTGCCAAGCCCAACGCCGCGCGGGAGACTGCGCGGCGTTTTCTTTGAAGTGACGCCCATGCTCAGCGAAACCCTTGCCACCGTCCCCGATCTGCTCGCCCTGGCAGCCTCGCACCCTGCCGAGTTTCCCTATCTGCTGCAATCGGCTGGCGAGCAGGGCTGGGACATCCTGTTTGCGCTGCCAGAGTCGATCCGCGTGTATGGCGCAGGCGAAGGCCGCGCCCTATTTGCCGATCTGGCGGCCATCAAGGTAGCGCCACGGCCCAATGGCAGCGATCTGCCGTTCAGTGGCGGCTGGTTCTGCTATCTGGGTTATGAATGGCTGGAAACCCTGGAGCCCAGCGTTGCAGCACGCCGCGACGACGGATTTCCGCTTGGTTTGCTGGCACGGGTGCCGGCAGCCATCATCGTCGAGCGCAGCTCCGGGCAGGCCAGGACGGTCGCCGAAACTGCGCAGCAGATGGCACGCCTGCGCAATCTGCAGGCCATTGAATTCACGCCGAAGCCGATCAGCCTGACTTCCTTGGGCGAGGACGCGCCGGAGGCCTTCCTGGACGGTACCCGTCGCTGCAAGGACTATATCCGCGATGGCGATGTGTTCCAGGTCAATCTGTCGCGAGGCTGGGATGCACGCCTTGCCGATGGCGCCGGGCCGCTCGATCTGTTTGCCCGCTTGCGTCTGGCCAACCCTGCACCCTTCTCGGCCTATGTCGATCTCGGGCTGGGCCGGGCCATTGTCAGTTCCTCCCCGGAGCGGCTGGTGCAGATCGACCCGTCAGGGCGGGTGCTGACCCGGCCGATCGCCGGCACCCATCCCCGCGCCAGCGACCCGGAGGAAGACGCGGCGCAAAAGCAGCGCCTGATCGCCTCCAGCAAGGAGCGGGCCGAGCACATCATGCTGATCGATCTGGAGCGCAATGATCTGGGCCGCATTGCCGAGCCCGGCACGGTCAAGGTCGATGCGCTGATGGAGGTCACCACCTACAGCTATGTGCACCATATCGAGTCCACCGTCAGCTGCCAGATCCGCCCCGGCCTGAATGTTGCCGAAGTGCTGCGCGCCCTGTTCCCCGGCGGCACCATTACCGGCTGCCCGAAAGTGCGCTGCATGCAGATCATCCGCGAGCTAGAGGACCGGCCGCGCCGCGCCTATACCGGCAGCCTCGGCTATATCAACCGCGATGGCACGCTGGACATGAATATCCTGATCCGCACCTTTATGCAGGATGGTGATGCACTCTACTTCCGCGCCGGCGCCGGCATCGTGACCGACAGCGATGCCGAGCGCGAGCTGAACGAAACCCGCGCCAAGGCACGCGGCCTGCTGCGCGCCTTGGGTGTCGCCGCGTGAACAGCCTGGTCAATGGCCGGCCGGCCGGCCAGATATCGGTAAGCGACCGTGGCCTGGCCTATGGCGATGGTGTCTTTCGCACCATCCGCTGCGAAGCCGGCCGCCTGCTGCTGTGGCCGCGCCACTATGCCAAGCTGGCAGCCGATTGCGCCGCCCTCGGCATCACCTGCCCGGCAGAAGCGCTGCTATTGGCCGATATTGCCCATCTGGACGCCGTCGATGGCGTGATCAAGATCATCGTCAGCCGTGGCGAAAGCCAGCGCGGCTACGCCTGCGTGACCGGAGCCCCCGTCACGCGCATCGTGCAGCTATCCGCCCTGCCCGCCTATTCCGAAAGCCTTTATTCCGATGGCGCCGTGGTGCGCCTGTGTGACTGGCCGCTGAGCATCCAGCCCGGCCTCGCCGGTATCAAGCACCTGAACCGCCTCGATCAGGTGATGGCGCGCCGCGAATGGACGGATACGGCGATTTTCGACGGCCTGATGTGCAATGGCCGGGGCGAGCTGGTGGAAGGCGTCATCAGCAATTTATTCCTGCTGCAGGACGGCTGCCTGCACACCCACCCCCTGCACGACTGCGGCGTGGCCGGCGTGGCACGCCAGCTATTGCTCGAGCTGGCACCCGGCCAGGGCCTGAATGTGCAACGACGGGCCTTGCACCTGGATGATCTGCAATCTGCCGACGCGGTATTGCTCAGCAATAGCCTGGCCGGGATCGTGCCGGTAAGTCGCCTGGGCGATATGCACTGGCCGCTTACACCGCAACTCACTGCGTTGCGACTGCAATGGTTACAGGCAAGCCGGCGCGAATGGCTGGCAGCAAAACCGGTCTGATACGTGCGCGGCAGCTGCGCCGCCGAACTTGCCTGCCCAACACCACGGCCATGCAAAATTCCGGAATCCTGTGCTGCCAGCAACTATGCTCCTTGGGGTGAACACTGCCCGGCGTGCCGTTGAGGCAGCGCTGAACGGATCACCCGACGCTCAATAGCGGGGCTCACCCGCCGAGGCGGCGAGGCGCAATAAGCAAGACTCAATGGCTTAGCCGCGATCGCCTGGGCACCGGGCATCCCGGCGCCGGCTGCGAGGGTTGAATACCCGTTTCGGCCAGCGCTTCTCCAGGACGGGCGCAAGGCGTTTCCGGCAACGCGAGACGCAATCTTGACGGACGGTTCACGTGCATGAGCATCAGAAGTGGAGTAACCATGCGCATTTCCCGACTGCTGTTGGCCATGCTGATTTCCGTTCCTGCCTTGGCCGAACCCAAGCCGGCTACGGTCAAGCTCTGCCAGGGGGATCAGGAAAGCGGTGCATGGGTCTCCAAAGACCGGCCTTCCTATGTTTCGCTGATGATCAAGATGGCTACCGAGCCGCTGGGGGCGCATGTCGTTCTGGCGGTCAAACCGTGGAAGCGCTGCCTGTCGGAATTACAAAACAATGTGGTGGATGGCGTGGTGAACATCAGCTACCTGCCAGAGCGTGAGGCCATCGGCGTGTTTCCCGTTAGCAGCGGGCAAGCAGACCAGAGCCGGCGCATGCATAAAGCCAGTTACTCGCTATACCGCCTCAAGGACAGTGCAATCGCCTGGAATGGCAAACAATTCAGCCATGTTTCAGGCACGATTGGTGCCCAGAACAGCTTTTCCATCGTCACCCAGCTGCGTGACGCCGGCCTGAAGGTGGATGACTCGACCAAGAGCGCGGAAGACCTGATGCGCTATCTGACCTTGGGCAATTTCGAGGCGATTGCCTTGCATACCAATAGCGGTGACCTGATCCTGGCGCAACGGCCGGAATTAGCCGCCCTGGTCGAACGCCTGCCGGTGCCCTTGGCAGAAAAGTCCTATTACCTGGTATTTTCAAAGAGCTTTTACAAGCGCTACCCGCAATTTGCCAATCATGTGTGGGACCGCATCGCCACGGTGCGTGATTCAGCCGAATTCAACCGTCAATTCAACGAGCTGCAGAACAAACCCTGAGCCGGATATGAATATCATGGGCAAGAAAACGGTAATCCATGCAGACCATCGTTGCGGGCGATCATGGCTGATCCGTACCGTACAAACGCTCGCACTTGCCGGCCTGATCAGCCTGTGCCGGGCCGAAACCATCGTGCTGGGCGCAGAAGATGACTGGCTGCCTTTCTCGGGGATTATTGATGGCCAGGCACGTGGCTTTGCTGTCGATGTGGTTCGTGAGGCCTATCAGGCAGCCGGTATCGAGGTGCAGTTTGAATCGCTACCGTATGCGCGCTGTATGGCGGAAAGCAAGGCCGGAAAAATACTCGGCTGCTTCGATGCCGCCCGCAACAGCCTGCTTGAGCCGCATTACCTGTGGCATGCCCGCCCGCTATTCACCGCCCGGATCAATATCTATGCCTTGAATAGTTCCAACGATGCAGACCTGACACCGAAAGATCTGGAAAAACAGGAAGTCGGTGTGACCAATGGTTATGAATATGGCGAAGCATTCGACACCAATCCGCTGATCGTGCGCAGCGTGTCCAATCAGGATATCCAGGGTTTTCGCAAGCTGGTCGCTGGTCGGGTCAAATATATGGTGGCGTATGAGAAAGTCACCGACTATCTGCTGCGACGCTACCCCGCCATTGCCGGGCGCTTCAAAGCTGTTGGCATGACGGCAGAACCCGCGCTGTATATCGCTTTTTCGCGCCACTTCCCGCGATCAGCCTACTATGTCGACAGATTCAATAGCGGACTTGATTTGATCACCAAGAATGGCCGTTACAAGGCCATTGAATCGAAATGGTTCCCCTGAGCGCCGCCATCTTTGCACTGGCACTTCCAGTGCTGGCGATGCGACTCGCCCTAATAAAAAAGGCTGCAATTGCAGCCTTTTTGCTTGGAACCTGAAATCAGGCCTTCTTGGCAGCCTTGTGGGCCTTATGTGCCTTGTGAGCCTTGTGGTGAACCTTCTTGTGATGTTTTTGTGCCTTGGCTGGCTTTTCAGCAGGGGCATCTGCGGCAAACGCAGGGCTCATGGCGACACCGGCGGCGATCAGGGCAGCGGCAACAGTCTTGAAAATGGTCATGGCGATACTCCTTTGTTGTTCAGGTGGAAAACCCACAAGGTGATTAACGCACCATGTTCATTCCGGCTGACACGATATGGCGACAATTTTTAACAAGCCGGCAAGAAAATACACACCGCCAGAGAAAACACCGGTGAATCAGCAACTTGGAAAACCATTGCACACATCAACTTGTCGCGACCATGCCAGCAACGCTGGAAAGTCTCTCGCCCCACGTACTCGTCAGCCTTGCCGGCGCAGTTGTTGCGGGCACTCGGCGGTATCCGGCCACCGACTATCGTGGCAGCCAGCAAAGCCGCGCGAGTATTGCCGCGCCCCGATGCCGATTACCAGCGATATGCCGCATGATCCCGAGCCGGCAATCGTGGTTGCACAGCTCGCAGCAGAGTGCGGTCACTGCGGCTCGTCGTCCGTCAAATAATCGCGAGGCGATCGCGCCCCGAAATTCGCCATGATCAAATAATGCAGGCAAATCGCGTAAATCGATTTGTCTTCACTTCGCACACTTCCGGCCAGGCAAATTGCCCCTGACGATCAAATAAACGTTGTAAATACCGCATTTTCCCCAATATGGGGGATGTAGACATATAGGTGGATTGCTAGATTGCCTTACCCCAATCCATTTCATTTGGCCATGACCAGCCCGGAATATTCAACCCAGCGCGAGCAGGTGCAAAGAATCGATCAGTTGTGCGCTGAGATCGACGAAGCCATTGCTGCCGCCAAAGAGGCCTTGCGTCGCTCGCGGTGTTTTCTGGCCGAGACCGATGAACGGGTGCAGGCCAATGCACCCATTCCGCTCGACGCAGGCTGAGCGTGTTCATTCAGCCTGCCGCCCCGACCGGCACAACGCGCCTTCCGCGCCGGCCTCATCGTTTGATCAGTCCACCTGCTCGACCGCCATCAGTACCACGCCCTGCCCGCCATTCAGACCACGCGCAATCACCGAATACGCGCCTTCCGGCAGCTGCTGCAAGATAGCCGATTCATCGGCATTGGCCGGCGCCATGCCGGTTGCGTGAATCGCGGCAAGATTGGGCGCATTGCCCAAGCCGGCATTGCTGGAAATCAGGGCGCCCCTGGCATCACGCAATTCCAGCATCGGCCTCGCAAGTACACCACTGACGCCGGCCTGCGCCAGTGAGGGGCCGCGTGCAGTCAACAGCACATTCTTGCTGCCACCAACGATGATAAAACCGGCAATCACCACATTGTCGCCCGCACCGACATCGCCACGGAACGACAGATTGATCACACTGCCGGTTTCCTGCGGGTTGACCACGGTATCAACAGCCAGGAGACCCACGCCGGTCGAGCCATTGACGCCTTCCATCACCGCCGAATAGGCCCCGGCCGGCAAGGTCAGCAGTAGCGCGCTTTCGCGCGCATCGGTCGGCAGGCCTTCGACCCGCCCCGCCACCGGACTATTGTCACCGACGCCGATATTGTCATTGCT
>NZ_JAYRLZ010000068.1:0-17540 GCF_041904975.1 Chitinimonas sp.
CTGCAACAGCTCGACCCGGCCGGCTGGCTGGCCGAGGAGGTGCAGCCCTTGCTGGCTCAGGTCGACACCCTGCTCGATAGCCGCGATGCCTCGCCGCAGCGCTATGCGCGCCTGCGGGTGCTGCGCGGCGCGCATCGGCCGGCCGATCCGGCCCACTTCGGCGCGGTAGCGTTTGCCGTGCTGCGGCGCCGGCTTTTGCTATTGCATATCAGTCAGCCCGATGGTGCCGCAGCGCCCGATTGCCAGGTTTCGCCGCAGCGGCTGGTGCTGTATCGCGACGACTGGTATCTCGATGCCCTGCAAGAGCAGGAGCGGCGCATCGTCCGCTACCGCTTGAGCGATCTGCTGGATGCCTCGGTGCAGCAGGATGTTTGCAGCGAGGTGGATGAGGCGGAACTCGATGCGGCCCTGGGGCGCGGCTATGGCATGCTGCCCGAGCCGGCCAGTGCGGTGTCGCAGGTGGTGCTGCTGTTTCGTGGCGACAGCGCGCGGCGGGTGGCCGGCCAGGTGTGGCATCCCTTGCAGCAGGGTGAATGGCTGGCGGCGCACAGCTATCGGCTCAGCCTGCCAGTGCTGGATGAGCGCGACCTGCTGGCCGATATCCTGCGCCATGGCGCCGATGTGGAAGTATTGCAGCCACTGGGGTTGCGCAATCGGGTACAGGCCATGCTGCGTGATGCGCTGGCGGTCTACGCCATGTCGGGCCCCGGAATAGGCGTTGCGCCGGTAGAGCTGGGCGCGGCAATCAACCGGGCGGCCGCCGCGATCGCTGAGGCCGATGCGCTGCTGATCCTCGCTGGCGCCGGCATGAGTGTGGATGCCGGCTTGCCCGACTACCGCGGGCCGCAAGGCTTGTGGGCCAGTTATCCTATCCTGGCGCGTTGCCGGCTCGATCCGCAGTTGCTGGCGCGGCCGGAGGCATTTCGCGCCATGCCGCGCACTGCCTGGGGTTTCTATGGTCACCGGCTGCGCCGCTACCGCGCCTGCCAGCCCCATGTCGGTCACCATCTGTTGCGCCGATGGAGCGAGCGCTGTGCGCAAGGTGCCTTTGTGCTGACCAGCAATGTGGACGGCCTGTTCCAGCGCGCCGGTTTTGCCGATGATCGCCTGGTGGAAGCGAATGGCTCCCTGCTCGACCTGCAGTGCCTGGACAATTGCCGGGGCAAGGTATGGCGTGAGCCGGGCTGGCTACCGCAAGTCGATGAAGCGGCCTGCACCCTGCGCGACGCCTTGCCGCAATGCCCCGATTGCGGCGGTCTGGCACGCCCCAATGTGCTGATGTTTTCCGACTGGCACTGGGTGGGCGAGCGCGCCGCGGCCCAGCAAGGCAAGCTGGAGCATTGGCTGGAGGGTGCCGGTCGGCTGGTGATTATCGAGCTGGGCGCCGGGACGGTGGTGGATACCCTGCGTCGCTATGCCGGGCAGCTGGCAGGTCAGGGCGAGCGGCTGCTCATTCGCATCAACCCTTCCGATCCCTTGCAGTCGGATGCGCAACGGGTGGTGCTGCCCGGTAGTGCCGCCGCCATGCTGGCGGCGATCGATGCGGCACTGCCGGCCTTAAGCCAGGCTCAGCCGGTGAGCTAGCGACCGGGCACACTGGCTGCGTCCATCAACACGCAAAGGAGCAAGCATGAGACCGACTGCAAGCGAGCAACTGGCCCGCGCCAGTGCGCTACTGGAGCAGGCCGACGGCCTGCTGGTCACTGCCGGTGCCGGCATGGGCGTGGATTCGGGCCTGCCGGACTTTCGCGGCAATGAAGGCTTCTGGAATGCCTACCCGGCGCTGGGCAAGCAACAGATTGCCTTTACCAGCATTGCCAATCCGCAGGCGTTTCACGATCAACCGCGCCTGGCCTGGGGGTTTTACGGCCACAGGCTGAGCTTGTACCGCCAGACCCGGCCGCATCAGGGCTTTCAGATCCTGCGCCGCTGGGCCGAGCGGATGCAGCATGGCGCCTTCGTGTTTACCAGCAATGTGGACGGCCATTTCGAGCGCGCCGGTTTTGATGCTGCCCGCATCGAGGAATGCCATGGCAGCATCCACTATCTGCAGTGTCTGGGCGAATGCCGGTACATCTGGCCGGCAGACCGGTTCGAGCCGGTGCTCGACACCGATCGTTGCCTGCTGACCGGCGACTTGCCGCGCTGCCCGATCTGCGAGGGCTTGGCGCGGCCGAATATATTGATGTTCAACGACTGGCATTGGACCAGTCATCGGGCGAATGAGCAGCGCACCCGCCTGGCGGCGTGGCTGGGCCGGGTGCGCGCGCCGGTGATCGTCGAAATCGGCGCGGGGGTGGCCATTCCGTCGGTACGCAATTTCGCCATGCGGGTGGGCTGCCCGATCATCCGCATCAATCCGCAGGATGCCGCGACCGGCACTATCGGCGTAGGGCTGTGGTGTGGCGGACTGCAAGGATTGCAGCTGCTCGATGCGACCTGGGCCGCGCAAAAGCAGGCGGGCTAGGGAAGCTCTGGACAAAAAGAGTGTTCAACTTGATTGGCAGGCGCCGCGAAGCCCGGTACTCAGCCGGAATCGGGTAAGTTTTTGAATCCTTGTGGATCTATTCCACTCCCCCGCCACTGCGGGGGGATCGCGCTTTTTGCGCGTAAGCGGGTTCGTTCTGAGATTCCCTAGAGCAGGCGGATCTGGCTATCCAGCAAGCGCCCGAGCGCTTCGGTATTGCCGGGGCTGAAGTCGGGTGCCGGTATGCCGCTGCTATCCTGGCGCAGCGGAATCGCGCCGACGCCGGCCAGGGTGCCGTCCGGGCGCAGGCGCACCTCGGCCACCATGGAGTGGGCAAGGATGCCGGCTTTAGAGAGGGTGCGGTAGCCAATAAAGTTGCCAAGCGAGTAAAACACCGGCTGGCCGCGATAGATTTCCAGCGGCCGTACTACATGGGGGCCGTGGCCCAGTACCACGCTGGCGCCGGCATCGATGGCGGCATGGGCAAAGCGCACCACATCACCGCGATATTCGCCGTGATGGTATTCCACCCCGCCGGGCAGGCCGGAGGCGTCCGGCCCTTCGCGCCCGCCATGAAAGCTGACGATGACGATATCGGCCTGGCTGCGCGCACTGCTCACCAGTTCGCGCACCTTGTCCAGGTCGCCGATATGGTGGTGATAGGGCAGGTAGCTGAAGGCCAGCATGGCCACTTGCTTGCCGCGCACCGTGGTCAGGCTGGCGCCGGCATCCTTCAGGCCCACCGCCTGGATGCCATTGCTATCCAGCGCTTCTACGGTTGAGCGCAGGCCGGTCGCGCCGAAATCGGCGCTATGGTTATTGGCTAGCGAAACGGCGGTAAAGCCCATCTGCCGCAGGCGGGCAGCGGTGCTGGTAGGCATGCGGAAGGCATAGAAATTGGCCAGCAACAGATTTTTGCGCGGGCTGCCGCCATCGGCCAGTACCCCTTCCAGATTGCCGAACACGATATCGCCATGCAGCACGGCGGCCAGGGCATCGAGCTTGCGCCAGTCGGCTTCGCCCGGCAGATGCGGGTCGGGGTAATCGCTGCCCACCACGATATCGCCCACTGCGCGGATCACGATATCGGGCGCCACTGTCACGGGCGCGGGCGCGGGCGCTGCGCTGGCGGGCTGCGGTCGGGCCGGATGCGGGTGCAAGTCGCTGCCGCCGGGGCGTTGCAGCATCTGGTAGGCGCCGGCTGCGGCGGCCATCAGCAGGCCGACCAGCGCGGTCCACAGATGGGTGCGACGCAGTCGATTGCGGCTGGTGGGTGTTTGAGCCGGCGGTGCCAGCAGGGCCAGCACTGCCGCATCGTCGGGTCGTTGCGCCAGATAGGCTTGCAGGATTGTGGTGGTGCGTGCCGGATCGTCGCTATCGCCTTGCTGCAAGGCCTGCTGGCACAGGCGCAGCAGCAGATTGGCATCGGCATGCAGGCCGGCTGCGCGCTTGGCGTCGATCAGGCGGGGCAGGGTATCGGCAGCGAGGGGCGTCATGCAGGCAGGGTCGGAAAACAGGCGGCGCGCTCAGGACTGTCTTTATCCATGAGCGCGCCGCGGTTTTCAACGTCAATACGACACTTGGCAAATGAGTGTTGCGCCGACCCTGAGTTGGCCCTCATCGAAACGCCGCAAGGCGGGGGCGGACGTGCACACCGCCCTCATCCGGCCCTTTGGGCCACCTTCTCCCGCCAGCGGGAGAAGGAGTGGTGCGCGGCTTCACTGCAAGTGGCCAGACCTTATGCGAGCTTTTCCACGCCGCCCAGATAGGGGCGCAGTGCTTCCGGCACGGTGACGCTGCCATCGGCGTTCTGGTAGTTCTCCAGCACCGCCACCAGGGTGCGGCCAACCGCCAGGCCCGAGCCATTGAGGGTGTGCACCAGCTCGTTCTTGCCGTCGATCTTGGCGCGGGTCTGCATGCGGCGGGCCTGGAAGGCTTCGCAGTTCGATACCGAGCTGATCTCGCGGTAGGTGTTCTGCGCCGGTAGCCACACTTCCAGATCGTAAGTCTTGGCAGCGGTAAAACCCATATCGCCGCTGCACAGGGTGACGACGCGGTAGGGCAGACCGAGGCGTTGCAGCACGTTTTCGGCGTGGCCGCGCATCTCCTCCAGTGCGGCAAAGCTTTGATCCGGCGCCACGATCTGCACCATTTCCACCTTGTCGAACTGGTGCTGGCGGATCATGCCGCGCGTGTCGCGGCCGTAGCTGCCCGCTTCCGAGCGGAAGCACGGCGAATGGGCAGTCAGCTTGATTGGCAGTTCCTCGGCCTTGAGGATGCTGTCGCGCACCGTATTGGTCAGCGAAATCTCCGAGGTGGAGATCAGGTACTGGGTCTGGCCATCTTCGCCACCGCGCTCAACCCGGAACATATCTTCGCCGAACTTGGGCAGCTGGCCGGTGCCGTACAGCACTTCCGGATTGACGATATACGGGGTGTAGCACTCGGTGTAGCCGTGCTCGCCAGTCTGCATATCGAGCATGAACTGCGCCAGCGCCCGGTGCAGGCGGGCAATCTGGCCGCGCAGCACGGTAAAGCGGGCACCCGACAGCTTGGCGCCGGTTTCGAAATCGAGGCCGAGCGGCGTGCCGATATCGACATGGTCTTTCACTTCAAAATCGAACTGGCGCGGCGTACCCCAGCGATGCAGTTCGACATTGTCCTGCTCGTCGCGGCCGACCGGCACCGACTCATGCGGCAGGTTGGGAATGCGCAACAGCATATCGTTGAGCTTCTCTTGCAGGGTGGCCAGATTGTGCTCGGCTGCCTTCAATTCGTCGCCCAGATGAGCGACGCTGGCCATGATCGGGGCGACATCTTCGCCCTTGGCCTTGGCCTGGCCGATGGCCTTGGACTTGGCATTGCGCTCAGCCTGCAGGTCTTGCGTGCGGGTCTGCAAGGCCTTGCGCTCATGCTCCAGCGCGGCGAACGCAGCGGTATCGAGGGTAAAGCCTCGCTGGGCGAGGCGGGCGGCAACGCCGTCCAGGTCGGTACGCAGTAGTTGGATATCAATCATGACTAAGCCTTAATGCGGGGTTTTCTGTGATTGCGCCGTATTGGCAGCAACAAGCGTGATCGGTGCCGATTTTAACCGGCCAGGCGGGGGACGGACAGCGGAGCGTTGGCCCGGTTCAGGGCTTGCCAGCGCTGCCCTGACTAGATCGGGCGTTGCGATCCAGCTCGCGCAGATGATTGAGCTTTTCGGCAATCTTGCCTTCCAGCCCGCGATTCACCGGCTGGTACCAGCCCGGCTCGTCCATGCCATCGGGCAGGTAGCGCTCGCCGGCGGCATAGGCGTCCTGCTCGTCGTGGGCATAGCGGTATTGCGCACCAAAACCCAGATCTTTCATCAATTTGGTCGGCGCATTGCGCAAATGCTCCGGCACCGGCCGCGACTGGTCCTGCTTCACAAAGGCGGCCGCCTGCTTGTAGGCCATATAGCCGGCATTGCTCTTGGCGGCGACCGCCAGGTAAATCACCGCCTGCGCCAGTGCCAGCTCGCCTTCCGGCGAGCCCAGTCGCTCATAGGTGCTGGCGGCATCGTTGCAGATCTGCATCGCGCGTGGGTCGGCCAGGCCAATATCTTCCCAGGCCATGCGCACGATGCGCCGGGCCAGATAGCGCGGGTCGGCGCCGCCATCGAGCATGCGGCAAAACCAGTACAGCGCGCCATCGGGGTTGGAGCCGCGTACCGACTTGTGCAAGGCGGAAATCTGGTCGTAAAACGCGTCTCCGCCCTTGTCAAAGCGGCGGCCATTGAGCGACAGGGCGTTTTGTAAAAACTCGCCGTCGATCTCGTTGATACCGGCAGCGCCGGCGGCGGTGGCGGTCTGCTCCAGCAGGTTCAGCAGGCGGCGCGCATCGCCATCGGCGAAGCCGACCAGGGTATCGACGGCGGTCGGCGCGAAGTGCAGATCGGACAGTGCATGCTGCTGGGCGCGCTCGACCAGCAGGCGCAATTCATCGCTGCTCAAGGCCTTCAGCACATACACCTGGGCGCGCGACAGCAGGGCGGAATTGACCTCGAACGAGGGGTTCTCGGTGGTGGCACCAATAAAGGTGATCAGGCCCGATTCGACAAAGGGCAGGAAGGCATCCTGCTGGCTCTTGTTGAAGCGGTGTACTTCGTCGACAAACAAGATGGTGGGCCGGCCGCGCTGCAGATAGCGCTCGGCCTCATCCATGGCGGCGCGGATATCCTTCACGCCAGAGAATACCGCCGACAGCGGGATGAATTCCGCATCAAAACCCTTGGCCATCAGCCGCGCCAGGGTGGTCTTGCCGACACCGGGCGGTCCCCACAGTATCATCGAATGCGGCTTGCCCGCCTCGAACGCCAGGCGCAAGGGCTTGCCGGCACCCAATAGATGGGTCTGGCCGATCACCGCGTCCAGCGTGGCTGGGCGCAGCGCTTCGGCAAGCGGTGGACGCGGTGTTTGGGTGAACAGATCTGCCATGCGTGCTGTTGAACGTTGAATCTGAAACCTTGAATCACAAATCTTGAATCGCAAACCCCAAGTCTTGAACCACGGAGGGCACAGAGAACGCAGAGATTGCACAGAGAAAACCTTGATTGCTCAAATCATTCTATTGCACCTGCCGATGTTGCCTTTCTCTGTGCTTCCTCTGTGTTCTCCGTGTCCTCTGTGGTTCAAGGTTTGTTTTTACTGCGCCTGCACCACATCCGCTCCCTTGGGGGGAGTGAAGTTGAAGGAGGCGGGGTCGAGCTTGGGATTCTGTACGAACTTGCTGAAGCGGATATGCGTTTGCTGGCCGAAGTTGTCGCGCAATTCCATGGCCACCGGCTTGGCATCCTTGAAGCCGATGCGCACCTTGTCAAAACCGCTGTCGCGGTTCTTGGGCGTCGCTTCCACCCAGTCGATGCCGTCACTGGAGGGCTGGTTGGCCAACTGGTAGCGCTTGTCCAGCTCATTGCTGCCGGCCAGCAGGGCGGCCGGGCTGTCGCCGAGGGCTTGATCCTGCTTTTTCACCGTCACCTGCTGCAAGTCCGGGTCATACACCCAGAGCTGCTTGCCGTCGGCCACCACTCTTTGCTCATAGGGCTTGGTGTAATGCCAGTCAAACCGCCCCGGACGCAGGATGGCCACCGACCCGCCACCTTCCTGGCGCTTACCGCTGGACTGGATGACGGTTTGCTGGAAATCAGCCGAAAACGACTGGGTGCCGGCAATAAACGACTTGAGCTGATCAAGTCCGGCGGCAGAGGCGGGCAGGGCGAGGGCGAGCAAAAGGGCGCGATACATGGGTAACTTTGATTGAAGTGGCAATACAAGGTAGTGACTCTACCATGCCGGGCTGGTTCGCCCTTAGCGAGTACATAAACACAAAGCCCCGCTCGGGGCGGGGCTTTGGCTGTGGCAGGCGCTGGATTACTGCGCTTCAACCGTTGCGTAGATGCCGACTTCAACGCGGCGATCCGGTGCGTAGCAGGCGATCAGCTTGCTGCGGTTCTTGGCAACCTTCTTGCAGTCTTCCGGCTTGGTGATCGGCTCGGCAAAACCCTTGCCGGTCGCGGTGATCATGCCATCAGGAATACCCTTTTCCACCAGGAAGGAGCGGGTGGTGTCGGCACGTGCTTGCGACAGCTTGGCATTGTGTTCTTGCGAACCGATACGGTCGGTGTGACCGGTCACTTCGATGCGGGTCTTGGCCGGGTCGTACTTGCGCTCCAGCAACACCTTGGCAACGGCGCCCAGGGCTTCCTTGCCTTCGTCCTTCAGGTCAGCCTTGTTGAATTCGAACAGGCTGGAAGCGTTCAGGGTCAGGGCTTCCGGCTTCTTCTTCGGTGGCTCTGGCTTCACTTCCGGCTTGGGCGGCTCAGGCTTGACTTCTGGCTTTGGCGGCTCGACTTTCTTCGGCATCAGGTCGGCGTCGCATTCCTCGACAGCCAGATCCTTGTTCCAGAAGCCCGAGCGCCAGCATTCGCCGAAGTTGTTCTTGACCACAGCGGCGCGCGAATCACTTACATAACCGTTCTTGTCGGCCATGGCGGAAACCGCCATGACGCCCAGCGCGGCAGCGATCAGGGTACGCGTCATCTTTTGCATAGTTTTTTTCTCCACATGGGATTGGATGGAACTGAACGGCGCAATGCGCCCAAACCGACGTCGGGGGCGAGTTTACTTGACCTAGGGAGCTGGTCGCAATCAACACAATATGACAATTGCGCGCAAATTGGAGGCAAGGGGTGCCGCGTGGTAAGATTTTCGTCTATTTTCGCCTCCGAAACAGACTAGCTCATGACCGAATTACAACAATTTGCCAAGGAAACGATCCCCGTCAGCCTCGAAGAGGAAATGCGGCGTTCCTATCTCGATTACGCCATGAGCGTGATTGTTGGCCGTGCGCTACCTGATGTCCGCGATGGTTTGAAGCCGGTACACCGCCGCGTGCTGTTCGCCATGCAGGAGGTGAACAACCACTGGAACCGCCCTTATGTGAAGTGTGCGCGCATCGTCGGTGATGTGATGGGTAAGTACCACCCGCACGGCGACAGCGCGATTTACGACACCCTGGTGCGGATGGCGCAGGACTTCTCGCTGCGCTACACCCTGATCGACGGCCAGGGCAATTTCGGCTCGATCGATGGCGACAATGCCGCCGCCATGCGTTACACCGAGTGCCGGCTGGAGAAGATTTCCACCGAATTGATGGCCGATATCGACAAGGAAACCGTCGATTTCGTGCCGAATTACGACGGCAAGGAGCTGGAGCCCTCGGTTCTCCCGACCCGCCTGCCCAATCTGCTGATCAATGGCGCCACCGGTATTGCGGTGGGTATGGCCACCAACATTCCCCCGCACAACCTCAATGAAGTGATCGATGGCGCGCTGGCCCTGCTGGCCAATGGCGAAATGACGGTGGACGAGCTGATCGAATTGATCCCGGCGCCGGATTTCCCCACCGCCGGCATCATCTACGGCATTGCCGGTGTGCGTGAAGGCTACCGCACCGGCCGTGGCCGGGTGATCATGCGTGCCCGCACCCATATCGAAGAGGTGAGCCGCGACAAGCAGGCGATCATCGTTGATGAGCTGCCTTACCAGGTCAACAAGAAGACCCTGATCGAAAAAATCGCCGAGCTGGTGCGTGAAAAGGCCATCGAGGGCATTGCTGATCTGCGTGATGAGTCCGACAAATCGGGCATGCGCATCTATATCGAACTGAAGCGCGGCGAAATGCCCGAGGTGGTGCTGAACCATCTATACAAGCAGACCGAGCTGCAGTCGAGCTTCGGCATGAATATGGTTGCCCTGGTCGATGGCCAGCCGCGCCTGCTGAACCTAAAACAGATTCTCGAAGCCTTCTTGCGCCACCGCCGCGAAGTGGTGACCCGCCGCACCGTATTCGAATTGAAGAAGGCGCGTGATCGCGCCCATGTGCTGGAAGGCCTGGCGGTAGCCCTGTCCAATGTCGACGAAGTGATCGCCCTGATCAAGGCGGCTGCTACGCCGCCCGAAGCCAAATCCGCCCTGATGGGCCGCGAATGGCGCTCGCCCCTGGTGGAAGAGATGCTGGCGCGCGTAGCCAGCGATGCCGGTCGCCCCGAGTGGCTGTCGAGCGAATTTGGCCTGCATGCCAATGGCTATCGCCTGTCCGACACCCAGGCGCAAGCCATTCTGGATATGCGCCTGCAGCGCCTGACTGGCCTTGAGCAAGACAAGCTGTCCAGCGAATACCGCGAAATCATGGACACCATCGTTGATCTGATCGACATCCTGCAGAAGCCAGAACGCATCACCGCCATCATTTCCGAAGAGCTGATCGCGGTGAAGGCGCAGTTTGGCGATGCGCGCAAGTCCGAGATCATCCCGTTTGGCGAAGATATCAGCCTGGAAGACCTGATCACCCCGCAGGAAATGGTGGTCACGCTGTCGCACACCGGTTATATGAAGGCGCAGCCGCTCGATGAATACCGTGCGCAAAAGCGCGGCGGGCGCGGCAAGCAGGCAACGGCGACCAAGGAAGACGACTTTATCGACAATCTGTTCGTCGCCAATACCCACGACTATGTGCTGTGCTTCTCCAGCCTGGGCCGGGTGTACTGGATGAAGGTGTACGAGGTGCCGCAAGGTGGCCGCGCCAGCCGTGGCAAGCCCATCGTCAATCTGCTGCCGCTGCAGGATGGCGAAAAAATCAACGCCATCTTGCCGGTGAAGGAATTCGCCGACGATCACTATGTATTCATGGCCACTCAGCGCGGCACGGTGAAGAAGACTTCGCTGTCGGCTTTCTCCAACCCGCGCAAGCTCGGCATCATCGCCATTGCGCTGGACGAGGGTGACCAGCTGGTTGGTGTGGCGGTCACCTCCGGCAAGCACCAGATCATGCTGATCTCCGATGCCGGCAAGGCAGTACGCTTCGATGAAGATGATGTGCGCCCGCTGGGTCGCGATACCCGTGGCGTACGCGGCATGACCTTGGGCGAGGATCAGCAGCTGATCGCGCTGCTGGTAG
Organism: Chitinimonas sp.; assembly: GCF_041904975.1. Lineage (NCBI taxonomy): Bacteria > Pseudomonadati > Pseudomonadota > Betaproteobacteria > Neisseriales > Chitinibacteraceae > Chitinimonas > Chitinimonas sp. The sequence continues at coordinate 10,946 of NZ_JAYRLZ010000068.1, forward strand.
CCGACTCGGAAGAGTGGCAGGTGCTGACTGCCAGCGATGGTGGCTATGGCAAGCGCACGCCGATTGCCGAATTCCGCCATACCAGCCGCGGCACCCAGGGCGTGATCGCCATGGACCTGACCGAGAAGACCGGCTTCAAGCTGGTCGCTGCCAGCCTAGTGTGCCCGACCGATGGTGTGATGCTGATCACCACCGGCGGCGTGTTGATCCGCACCTCGGTGGCGGAAATCCGCGAAACCGGCCGCAGCGCGCAAGGCGTGCGCCTGATCAATCTGGATGATGGCGAAAAACTGTCCGGTATCGAAAAAATTGCCGAGACTGATGAGGAAGTGGTCGATGAAGAAGGCGTGGAGGGCGAGGCGCCCGCGCCAGACCTGAGCAGCGGCGACGCCTGAGCCGATGCTTGAGCGGGCGGTGGCACGAAATACTGCTACCGCCTAAGCCACCGGCCATCCGTCCCCGGCGCTTTCTGCGCGGACCATGGCCTGTGCCCTTGCAAATCTGGAGCCAAGTCCATGCAAAAGCTGTCCCTGCCGGTCGCCAACCCGGCCCTGTTCGGCGAGCTGGCCCAGTGGTTCTGCGAAATTCCGCATTCGCGCGCCCTGGGTCTTGAATTCGTGCTGGGCGAGCGCGGCAGCTCGGTGATGCGCGTGCCCTACAATACCGCCCTGGTGGGCAATCCGCGCTCCGGCGTGCTGCATGGCGGGGTGATCACCTCGCTGATCGACACTACCAGCGCGCTATCGGTGATTTCGATGCTGGACGAGCGCGAGGCCATTGCCACGCTGGATCTACGCGTCGACTACCTGCGTGCCGCTACGCCCGGCGAGGCGGTGTACTGTTCGGCCGAGTGCTATCGCCTGGGGCGACAGATTGCCTTTACCCGCGCCACCGTGTACCAGGAAAGCAACGACCAGCCGATTGCCCATGGGGTAGCCACCTTCATGCGCGACTCCAGCAATGCACAGCTGGGCCGTTCGCGTGCCGAAACCCGCCAGCCAGGAGCCTGAAATGCCCCAGTTAGAGCAAATGCAGGCCGCCAAGGAGAGTGGCGACTACAGCGCGGTTCTCGACCAGATTCCCTATGCCAAATTGCTCGGGGTGGTGATGCGCGAGGAAAACGATCTGCCGCTGTTCGAGTTGCCATTTGCCGAGCAGAACATCGGCAATACCCATTTGCCGGCGCTGCATGGCGGGGTGATCGGCGGCTTTCTCGAGAATGCTGCCTTGCTGCACCTGATCTGGGCGCGCGAGTCGTTTGAAGTGCCACGCACCATCGATTTTTCGCTGGATTTTCTGCGCTCCGGCAAGGCGCAAACCCTGTTCGCCCGTTGCGACATCACCCGGCAGGGCAAGCGGGTGGCCAATGTGCGCATGACCGCCTGGCAGGAAGACGAGAGCAAACCGGTAGCGGTAGCGCGTGCCCACTTCCTGCTATCGTAGTGCCGCCTGAACCACAGGCGCCGGAACTTGCCGCATGATGCGAGTCTGAACACTGTCCCCATGCATGGAGCCTACATGACACCCGTTTTCAATTTCAGTGCCGGGCCGGCCGTTCTGCCGCGCGAAGTATTGCTTGAAGTACAGAATGAGTTGCTCGACTGGCATGGCAGCGGCATGTCGGTGATGGAGATGAGCCATCGCGGCAAGGAATTCATGCAGATCGCCGCCGAAGCCGAAGAAGACTTGCGGGCGGTGATGGGCATTCCGTCCAATTACAAGGTGCTGTTCCTGCAAGGCGGCGCCACTACCCAGTTTGCCATGGTGCCGATGAACCTGCTGCGCGGCCGCTCCGTGGTGGACTTTGTCGATACCGGCCACTGGTCCAAGCTGGCCATGAAGGAATTGCGCAAGTTCGGTGCCACGCCGCATATCGTCGCCTCGGGCGAGGCAAACGGCTATCGCGATATTCCGGCCGAGGAGGGCTGGCAGCGCAACCCGGATGCCGCCTATCTGCACTACACCTCCAATGAAACCATCGGCGGGGTGGAGTTCCAGTCGACGCCCAAGACTGGCGATGTGCCGCTGGTGTGCGATATGTCGTCCAACTTTTTGTCGCGCCCGGTCGATGTCAGCCAGTTCGGCCTGATCTATGGCGGCGCGCAAAAGAATATCGGACCGGCCGGCCTTACCATCGTGATCGTGCGCGAAGACCTGCTCGGCCAGGCCATTGCCGGTACGCCCACCATGTTCGATTACCGGATCCAGGCCGAGGGCGACTCGATGTACAACACACCGCCGACCTTTGCCATTTATGTGGCCGGCCTGGTATTCAAGTGGATGCAACGCCAGGGTGGGCTCAAGGCGATCGAGCAGCGCAATATCGAAAAGGCCGCCCTGCTGTATGAAACCATCGATACCTCAGCTGGTTTTTATCGCTGCCCGGTGGACAAGCCCTATCGCTCGCGCATGAATGTTCCCTTCATGCTGGCTGATGCCAGTCTGGATGAAGCCTTCATCAAGGAAGCCAAGGCGCGCAATCTGCTGCAACTCAAGGGCCACCGCGCCTTGGGCGGCATGCGTGCCAGTATCTACAACGCCATGCCGCTCGAAGGCGTGCGCGCCCTGACCGGCTTCATGCAAGACTTTGCCCGCCACAATGGCTGAGTAGGCACAGGAAGGCAGACTGGCTTGGTGACTGTCAGACACTGCTACTGAATGAAAAAGGCAATGCATCTTGGCATTGCCTTTTTCATTCGTAGTTACGGATTGATTTGCGCATGATGGCGGCGATATCGATCCGCTTCAGTCCGGTGTTGAACAGGCTGGCCAGGCGCTTGCCCTCGGCATTGTCGCGAAAGCACACGTACAAGTCTTTGTATTCCAGCATCTTTTCATTCATTTCCAGCTTGGCGGCGCTGGGGCGCAGCAGTGGATCGTTTTCGGCCAGCCAGCCGAACACATGGGCATCGACAATCGCCAGATCGACGCGTCCGGCCGCCAGTTTCAGCAAATTGTGGGTGTCGTCGGGTGCGACATCGACCATTTGCAGGCGCCGGGCTACCCGTTCATCGAATTCCGGGGTGTTCACATAGTCTTGTACCGTACCTACCACCTTGCGTGACAGGTCGGCCAAAGTAGCCCACTTCACCGGGCGGTCGCGGCGCTGCGCCAGTCCTAGCGGGCCATGGCCCATGGCGTCCGACAGGGTGAATTTTTGTGCCACCTCGGCAGAAAAGTATTCGGGGAAGTAACCGGCCACCCCGGCTGAATATTTGGCTTCTTCCACCGCCCGCGACCACGGCACGAAGCGGATGTTGAGCTTGTAGCCGACGGCGGCAAAGGCGGCACGCGCCACTTCAGCACTGGCGCCCTGCATCGGCAGTTTCTCGCCGGTATAGGGGGGCCATTCCAGCGAGGTCAGGGTCACTTCCTTGCCTGCCCCATATAGCGGAGCGGTCAGCGCCAGGCAGGTGGCGAGCAGTAGTCGGCTCAGCTTCATGGTGGACCTCCATCACGCGAGATACGTTTGCGATTCGGCTGGCTGCACAGGCCGTTATAGCAGCTAGGCAATGCAAGGGTTTTGCGCTTCGTGTTGCGTTTGTCAACCTCCCCGCCATGCTATGCTCGCCGCTCGTCCATTTTCGCCACGCGCCTGCCATGTCCGACGAACAGCTCAAATCCCACCGCGATGCCATCGATGCGCTGGATGCACAGATACTCGATTTGCTCAATCAACGCGCCAGCCATGCCCGCTCCATCGGCGAGATCAAAGGTGGCGGCCTGGTGTATCGCCCCGAGCGCGAGGCGCAGGTGTTGGCGCGTATCAAGCAGCTCAATCGCGGCCCCTTGCCGGATGAATCGGTGGCCAAGCTGTTTCGCGAGATCATGTCCGCCTGCCTGAGTATCGAGCGGCCGCTTACCATTGCCTTTCTCGGCCCCGAAGGCACTTTCAGCCAGTCGGCAGCGATCAAGCATTTTGGCCATGCGGCGGTCACCCAGGCTTGCGCCAGCATCGACGAGGCCTTCCGGGTGGTGGAAGCGCGCAGCGCTGACTATGTGGTGGCGCCGGTGGAAAACTCCACCGAAGGCGCAGTGGGCCGCACGCTGGACCTGATGGTCAGCACGCCGTTGAAAGTGTGTGGCGAGGTAGTGCTGCGCATCCATCACCATCTATTGCGCAAGGAAGCCGGGTTTGACGGCATCAAGCGCGTGTATTCGCACGCACAGAGCCTGTCGCAATGCCATGAATGGCTGAACAAGAACCTGCCGGCCGAGGTGGAGCGGCTATCGGTGTCGTCCAATGCCGAAGCGGCCCGCCTCGCCAGCCTCGACCCGCAGTGCGCCGCCATTGCCGGCGACGCAGCCGCCGAGCGCTTCGGCATGATCAAGCTGGCGCAAAATATTGAAGACGAACCGAACAACACCACGCGCTTTCTGGTGCTGGGCTACCACGACACCACCGCGTCGGGCCGCGACAAGACCAGCCTGGTGATGTCGGCGCAGAACAAGCCCGGTGCGGTACACCAGCTCCTGTCGCCATTGGCCGAGCATGGGGTGTCGATGACCAAATTCGAGTCACGTCCTTCGCGCACCGGCTTGTGGGAATACGTGTTCTTTGTTGATGTGGAAGGCCATGCGAACGACCAGAACGTCCAGCACACGCTGGCGGCGCTGCGCGATCGCGCGGCGTTTGTGAAGGTACTCGGCGCTTACCCGGTGGCCGTACTGTAAGGGCAGCAAGATGAAAGCAGTGTGCGTTTTTTGTGGCTCCAGCTTCGGCAAGCGGGCGATCTATGGCGAAGCGGCGCAAGCGCTAGGGCGCACCTTGGCCGAGCAAGGGCTCACCCTGGTGTGGGGCGGCGGGCGCGCCGGCTTGATGGGCACGGTGGCCGATGCGGCGCTGGCAGCTGGTGGCGAGACGGTCGGGGTGATCCCGGAATTCATGGTGGAAAAAGAGCTGGCCCACCCCGACAGCACCGAAATGATCGAAGTGGACAGCATGCATACCCGCAAGGCACTGATGGCCGAGCGGGCTGATGGCTTTATCGCCCTGCCTGGTGGTTTTGGCACGGCGGACGAATTATTCGAGATCGTCACCTGGGCGCAATTGCAGATCCACCAAAAGCCGGTTGGCCTTCTGAATGTAGCGGGCTATTTCGACCCCTTGCTGGCCTGGATACGCCATGCCGAGGCCGAGGGCTTTGTGCGCGAAGGCCTGCAGCAATTGCTGCTGGTGGCGGACACGCCCGCCGATTTGCTGGCCGCCATGCGCGCTCATGAACCTCTGCAAGGCGACTGGACTGCCAAGGTCGATCTGGCACGCGGCTGATGGCGGCACAGGCCGAGCGCCTGCGGGCGCTTATCGCCGCTACCCCCTGGCTGATGACGGCACTGGCTGCCGTGCGCGATCTGGCGCTACCGGAGGCGGCCATTGCCGCCGGCGCCATCCGCAATCTGCTGTGGGACGATTTGCACGGATTCGCCCATCCTGCGCCGCAGGGCGATATCGATGTGATCTGCTTCGACCCCACCGCCTCGCTGGCCGACGATGCGCGCTGGCAAGCCCTGTTGCAGGAGCGATTGCCGCACTGGCACTGGGAAGTGGTCAACCAGGCGTTGGTGCATCACTGGTATCGCGATGACACTGGCCAGCCGCCGCCCGCCAATTGCAGCCTTGCGGCGGGCATGGCGCGCTGGCCGGAAACGGCGACGGCAGTGGCGGCACGGCTGGATGCGCAGGGCAATATCGCGCTGATTGCACCATTCGGGCTGGATGATCTGTTTTCGCTCACACTGCGCCGCAATCCGGCCTGCGCCAGCCGGCAGGCTTTTGCGCAGCGGGTGCGTGACAAGCAATGGCTGCAGCGCTGGCCGCAATTGCGCTTGCTTGATGCCGACCCGCTGGCGCCAGCCTGACGGGCGAGGATGATGGGGATCGGGTAAAATCGCCGGCTTGCACAAACCAGATGGCTCAGCCGCTCCATGACTACCGATAACCACGCCCCCGCCGTCAGCAACTTTATCCGCACCATCATCGAATCCGATCTGGAGTCCGGCAAGCACCAGCGCACCGTGACCCGCTTCCCGCCCGAACCGAACGGCTATCTGCACATCGGCCACTGCAAGGCCATCTGCATCAATTTCGGCATCAAGGAAGACTATCGGGCGCGTGGTTTGGCCAGCGAATGCAATCTGCGCTTTGACGACACCAATCCGGAAAAAGAGTCGGAAGAGTATGCGCTGTCGATCCAGGAAGACATTCACTGGCTGGGGTTCGAATGGAACGGCAATGTGCGCTGGGCGTCGGATTACTTCGACCAGCTGTATGCGTTTGCCGAATCGCTGATCCTGGCCGGCAAGGCCTTTGTCTGCGAGCTGAGCCCGGAGCAGATGCGCGAATACCGCGGCGACTTCCAGAAGCCCGGCCGCAACAGCCCCTACCGCGATCGCCCGGCCGAGGAAAACCTCGACCTGTTCCGCCGCATGAAGGCCGGCGAGTTTGCCGATGGCAGCAAGACGCTGCGCCTGAAGATCGATATGGGCTCGCCGAACCTGAACCTGCGCGACCCGGTGTTCTACCGCATTCGCCGTGCTCACCACATCCGCACTGGCGACAAGTGGTGCATCTACCCGATGTATGACTACACCCACT
>NZ_JAYRLZ010000383.1:0-3096 GCF_041904975.1 Chitinimonas sp.
GGCACCACATCCACTGCGCCCAGCTCCAGTGCCCGCACCGCCATTTCCGAGCCGTGCTGGGTCAGGGTGGAGATCATCACCACCGGGGTGGGCCGCAGGCGCATCAGCTTTTCCAGGAAATCGAGCCCATCCATGCGCGGCATTTCGATATCGAGGGTGATCACATCCGGGTCGGTATTGCGGATCAATTCGCGCGCCGCAATCGGATCAGCCGCCACGCCGGCTACTTCCATATCAGGGCTTTGCCGGACGATCTCGCTGAGCAGCTGCCGGATCAGTGCCGAGTCATCAACGATCACCACTTTGATCTTGCTCATGGCAGCCTCCCGCCGCTGCAGGCAGTCAGCCCGGTGGCGGCCGCCGCGGCCGCGCAAACAAGCGGGGCAGATTTAAAACAGGTCGACATCGCCACTCACCGATTCATGGCGCAGACGGCTGCCGTACTCGCGCTCGCGCTGCACAATGGTGTCGTTATGCACGCTGCGCAGTTTCTTCATCAGCACCCGGCCGCTGCGCGGGAAGAAGTAGACCTTGCGCGGATAAATATCGAGCAGGTCTTCCGCCACGATGGGTATCTCCTCCATTTCCAGAAAGTGCCGCACAAAGTTGGCATTCTGCTCGCCGACATTGGAAACAATGAATCCCTGCAATACCTGTCCACCGCCGAATACCTTGGCCTCCAGCCTGTCGCGCCGGCCGCCGGCCTTGAGTATCTGGTTGATCAGCACTTCCATGGCATGGGTGCCATAGCGCGCCGACAGGGCCAGCGGGTTGGCATCGTATTGGCGGTTTTCCGGCAGCATGAAATGGTTCATGCCGCCTATGCCGCTGACCGGGTCGCGCAGGCAGGCCGATACGCAGGAGCCGAGCACGGTGACGATCACCATATCGCGGCCGGTCACGTAGTATTCGCCGGGCAAGATCTTGGCCGCCTCGGTATTGAAGTGCTGGTCGTAATAAATGGTGGGGGCGCTAATCGTGCCGGCAGTCATGCAGCTCTCTTCAGGCGGTAAATGGTATGGCCGCAATGCTCGTACAGATCGGCAACATGGCCCAGATGCTCGGAGTGTCCCACGAACAGGCGGCCATCCGGTTGCAGCAGCGGGGCAAAGCGTTCCAGCAGGGTGCGCTGGGTCGGTTTGTCGAAGTAGATCATCACATTGCGGCAAAAAATCGCATCGAAGCGCTCATTTAACGGCCATTTCTTCTCCAGCAGATTGATCTGGGTAAACTCCAGCAAAGATCGCAGCTCGCTGCGCACGCGCACCAGGCCGGCTTTTTCTCCCTTGCCGCGCAGGAAGAACTGGCGCTTGCGCTCGATCGACAGCTTGTCGAGCCGCTCCAGTGGATATACGGCGCGGCTGGCGGTCGCCAGCACATTGGTATCGAGATCGCTGGCAATGATGCGCGCCGGCACCGGCTCGCCCGGCAGGCATTCGGCCAGGGTGATGGCGATGGAGTAAGGCTCCTCGCCGGTGGAGGCAGCGCTGCACCATACCCGTACCAGCCGCCTCTGCGCATGCCAGTGCGGTGCCAGTTGGGCCAGCGCGCGGAAATGGTGATCTTCGCGGAAGAACGCGGTCAGATTGGTGGTCAGCGCATTGGTGAAGGCCTGCCACTCATCCCCCCGCGTATCAGCCTGCAATAGCGCCAGGTAGTCGGCAAAGCCTGGCAGGTTCAATTCGCGCAGCCGCCGCGCCAGGCGGCTGTACACCATCGGCATCTTCCCCTCATTGAGAGAGATGCCGGCATGGTTGTAGATCAGCTTGCGGATCTGCTCGAACTGATCCTGGCTGAGCGGAAATTCCTGGTTCAACAAGGGCTATCCTCTGGATGGATACGGTCTCTTGGCTGGGCCTTCATGTCGCGGCTCATTGCAATTTGCTGAGGATTACGCCGACGGTCAGCGTGCCGATGGTGTTTGTTCCATCGCGCACCGGGACGGAAATCTGCGACAGCTTCTCCTTGGTGCTTTCATCCACCTTGGGCCGTGCCAGATACACCTTGCCCTTGCCGCCAGCCCAGGCCTCGGTGAACTTCGGTTCATCACCCTGCCAGTAGTCGCTCGTGCGATTGGTAATGGCGACATTGGCGCCCTGGTTGTCGGTCAAGATGGATTCGCGCAGATAAGGGCTCGCTTTTTCCAGCTTGAGCAGCACTTTGCTGGCCGGATGCTCAAGGTTTTCCTTCATGATGGGCAGCAAGGTATTTTCATCGGCTGCCTGCCAGGCTTTGTCGATCTCCTGGATCTTTTCCAGCGTCAGCTTTTTTGCGTTTTGAGCTTTGACCGCTTGTATCACCACCGGCTCTGCCGCCATTTTTTCGACTTCCGAAATCACTTCTTCAATAGATTTGGCGTGAACGCTTCCGATCAGCAGGCTATTGGCTAACAGCAAACCAAGCAGTTTTTTCATGATGGGCTCCTGGGGACGAGGTGGATGACGATCAGCCTGATGGGCCTTGAATCGGCGCGCGCATCGTTCAGGCTGCCTGATCGAGACGCGCACCAAAGTGATGAATCATGGTTGCCCATGCGTGCAGCGATTGGGTTCAAAACTCTTCCCAATCGTCTGTCTCCGCCTTGCCCGGTTTGCTCAAGGCGCGTGTGGCGGGTTTGCTGCTTGCCGGTAGGGCGAGAGGCGGCTTTGCGGCCAGGGGCCGCGCGCGATTGCTGGCCTGCGCCAGCCGGAATGCCGCCACCGCTTGCGCCAGGGTGTTGGATTGATCGGCCATACTTTGCGCCGCTGCGGCGGCTTGCTCCACCAAGGCGGCGTTCTGCTGGGTCATATCGTCCATCTGGGTGATGGTGGTGTTCACCTGCTCGATACCGGCGCTTTGTTCGACCGAGGCGGCCGAAATCTCGCTCATGATGTCGGTGACGCGTTTCACCGAGTTCACCACTTCTTCCATGGTGCGGCCGGCGTCGTTGACCAGCTTGCTGCCGGCTTCCACCTTGTTGACCGAATCGCCGATCAGGGTCTTGATTTCCTTGGCGGCAGCGGCCGAGCGCTGTGCCAGATTGCGCACTTCGGAGGCGACCACGGCAAAGCCGCGCCCCTGCTCGCCGGCGCGGGCCGCTTCCACGGCGGCGTTCAG
>NZ_JAYRLZ010000384.1:0-3087 GCF_041904975.1 Chitinimonas sp.
CTGCTACTGGGTTTGCTAGTGCCGCTGACTCTGCGCCTGCGGCGCCTCTATGTGCGCCTCGTCACGGTGATCAGCTTCCTGGCGCTGAGCGGCGTGGTGAGGCAGCTGTGGTGTGCGGCGTGTGGCGATGCCGGCGCTGCATTCGACCATTTCGTCACTGATCTGCTGCTTTGGGCCGAGCTCGCCTGGCTGGCCTGCCTGGGCTGGGAGTGGCTGCGCGCCCGACAGGGCTCAGGGGGCAATCGCTCGCACGCCCCGCTGGCAAGCCGGTGGCGGCCGGCGTGGCTGCGACAGCAGGCTGCCGCCAGCCGTCGCTAAGCCTGCTTCACTGCCGCGCAGCGGGCTGGCGCTTGCTGCTGGCTGACTCGGGCAGGGCGCGCGCCTGTTCCAGGTAGCTGCGGACGCGCTGTGGCGGCAGGGTCAAGGATTCGGGGTCCTGCGCCTGCATGCCTTGAACAGCCTGCTCCAGCAAGGACACGGCAGCCGCCTTGTCGTGGCGATAAAGCGCCAGACGACCGCGCTGGTATTGCAGGCGCGCCTCCCATGCGGGCTGGGTGTTGGTGGCTTTCAGTTGCTCGGCGCTCAAGCCGTCGAGCAGTTCGGCCACGCCTCGGGTGTCGCGCTGGTCCAGCAGCAAGCCCGCCAGCTCGAAGCGCATGCCAAGGACCAGGGGCGCGCTATTGGAGCCGAATAGCTTCTTTGCATCAGCCAGCGCCTTGACCAGGATGGGTTCGCCTATCGCCGCCTGTCCATTCATGGCATAGGACTTGGCAGCATTCAATCTGGCCACCAGGGCGCCGCGTGGCATGGTTTTGCCATTGGCCTCCCAGGTGTCGGCAGCCTGCATATATACGCTGGCTGCCTTGGCCCATTGACCTGCTGCGTCATAGGCGGTGCCGAGCACATTCAGCGCGTAGCCGGTGCTGTTTGCACCGGGGCTGGTTGCCTTGCTCATGCAGTCCACCATCTGTTCGGCCAGCGGTAGACCCTCATCCACTTTTTTCTGTTCAATCAGCACATCGGCAAGGTTTTTGGCGGCGACACAGCTTAGGTAGTGCGCCTTGCCATAACGCGATTCCATGCTGCGCAAATTGTCGCGCGCCAGTCGTTCTGCCTTGGGAAAATCGGCCAGTGCGCGGTACAGAAACACCATGCGGTTGGAAATGGTCTCGGACAGCGCCGGGTCGGCGTTCGGCAGACGGGCGAGGATGGCTGCGGCTTCCTGGGCATCGGCCAGTGCGCGTTGCCACTGAAAGGCGGCGCCAGCCAGACTGCTGCGCGCCTGCCAATAGCGCACCTGGGTTTCGCTTGGCTTGGCGCCGGGCCGGAACAGGTTTTTTTCCACCAGATCGAGCTGCGCGCTGGCTTCTTTGACTTTCGACAGCGAGCGCAGGCTCAGTGCATAGGTCACCCTGACCTCATCGATCAAGTCAGGGTCAGCCTGCGGCATCTCTTTCAGGATGGCGAGTGCATGTTCGCCCTGCTGCGCTGCCAATTCATAGTTTTCCATCGCCTCGAAATTGCTCTGCATGGCCAGATGCAAAGCCAGATGTACCGAAGGACTGTATGGGCTGGCGGGGCCGTCGATGGTTTTGGCGGCGCGGATGGCGGCCTGCTGGACAGTGATATTGGTCTGTCCGGTGCGCGAGGGATTGGCCTGACCGATCAGGTCGCGGCTCATGAATTGATTGAGTGCCTGCACATTGCGGATCTGCTCGGCCAGGGCTGCCTCGCTGTCTTTCAGGTTCAGATAGGCATACAGGCAAAAGCCGATGCCGATGAGCAAGGTGCCGATCAGCGCCAGCAACCAGGGGCGGTTGGCCCGCTCGCGCGCCAGTGCCCGCCGATCACGCAGGGCTTGTTCCTGCGCTTCGATTTGTTGCTGGCGTTCGATATGGCGCTCGGGCAGCTGGCGCAGGTTGGCAATCAGGGTGGCAACGCTGCTGGTGCGGTGCTGCGGGTCGCCATCGGTTGCCTGGCGGATTTCTTCGATCAACAAGGTGTCGCCAAGCTGGCGCTCCCAACCTGGCAGCAGGGGCTGGCGCAAATCGCCGATCATCAGCTGGTACAACAGCACGCCGAGCGAATACAGATCGCTGCGCTCGGTCGAGGGCATATCGCGCCAGATTTCCGGTGCGATATACATGGCGGTGCCGCGCATGTCATCGCTGAGTATGGTTTTCGGTCCGGCAGCGCCAAGGCCGGTCAGGCTGATGGCGCCCAGGCGCTGTTCATCGGTAAGCCGGCCGCTGCCGAAGTCGGCCAGACGGATGCGCCAGCCATGCTCTTGCGCCTCGATCAGGATATTGGCCGGCTTGATGTCCTTGTGGATCACCGCCACGCTATGGGCGGCAGCAACCGGCTCGGCGATCTGCAAAAACAGCTGCAGCCTGTCGTCGGGCGACAGGCGCTGCAATTGCTCATTGCTTTGGCTCCAGCTCAGCAGGTTCTCACCACCATATTCCGCTTCCAGAAAGAATGGCGCGGTCTCGAAGTTCCAGTCGACGATGCGCAGTAAATCCTCGCGCTCGCCCAGCTGTTCATACAGCAGCTGAGCGAGGGTGGCCTCGCGTTTGAGGCCACCAAGGCTGCCGGCATCGGCAGCGTACTTGTAAACGCGCAGGGCGCCCGATTTGGGATTGCGGCCAAGCCAGACCTCACCGCCGGGCGTCTGGCCTATCATCCGCTCGAGTACAAAGCCGGGGCGGGCTGGCGCCGGCTGACCGGTGCTCAGCTGCAGGGCGCTGGCAAAGCCCTGTCCCACCGCAGTGCGCTGCACCGGAATGGCAATGCGGTAGCCGATCCGTGGTATCGCTTCGATCAGACCGGCATTGGATTCGCCCAAGACCGAGCGCAGGCGGGTAATGGCGCTGGCCAGTACATTCTCGCCCAGCAAGCGGCCGTGCCAGACCTGTTCTTCCAGTTCCTTTCTGGCCACGATTTCGCCGCGCTGGCTAAGCAGGGCAAGCAGCAGGCGCAACGATTGCGGCTGGATATCGACCGCCAGACCATTGACGGTGAGTTCTCCGGTTGACTCATCGAGCGTGGATGAGCCAAATCGATAGCGATACAGCGTGGACATGATGA
>NZ_JAYRLZ010000385.1:0-3077 GCF_041904975.1 Chitinimonas sp.
CAATAGCTGGCCGTGTTCATCGTAGGCACCCTGGCCACGCTCCAGAATCCAGCAGCTGCTGCCATCGCGATGACGCATTTCATATTCGAGCTCATAGGGCTGGTGATGGCCCACTGCCGCAGCAATCCGCTCTGCCTTGAGGCGAGCCATATCCTCACCCACCATGCGGATATGCATGGCGACCGGGTCGGCCGTCACTTCGCTGGCGCTATAGCCGCTCAGTGCCAGAATGCCGTCGGACACAAAATCGAACTGCAATACTTCGCTGGGCTTGATGCGATAGACACAGCCGGGCACGTTTTCGATCAGGCTGCGCAACTTGCGGTCGTTCTCGCTCAGCGCGGCCAGTGCGCGTTCACGCTCGGCCACCAGGGAGCGCACTAACTGGGTCAGCGCCACCACATCGTTCAGCGGCTTGTGTTCGGGTTGTTTGCTTCCCAGTAGCTCGGCGGTGGTTTCATGCAGCGCGTCGAGCACAATCTGCTGTGCGCTGGCCTCGGCACGCAAGCGCTCGTTTGCCGTTTGCAACTCGCCCGATGACAGCTCCATGCTGCGCGCCTGCAAGGCCGCATTACGGTCGTACTGCTCATAGCTTTCGGCCACTTGGGCCAGCAAGTCCGGCAGTTTGGCAAGGATGGCATTGCGGCGCGCCAACTGGGCAGCATCGGGCTCGGCTGCTGCCAATAGCTGCAGCAGCTCGTCGCCATTGGCTACCCCCAGCGTGCGTTTGAGCTGGCGGAGCAGGGTCTTGTTGCTCAGCGTCATGGCGCAAATGCCGGCATCAGGCTGCCGGGTGTTCGAACAAGGCAGTAATGGTCATGGTCTGGTTATGCAGGCGGCAGTCGCCGGTATCAATGCCGGGGCCGATTTCGCCATAGGAATAGAAGCCGGCCGGCAGCGCCAGCTGGCCCAGCATATCGGCCACGGCCTCGGCCTCCTCGTCGACGCGGGCGCCCATCACCAGCTTGCGGCCGACGCAGCTGACCAGCAGCGACAGCGAGTTATTGGCCGGCACGCCAGCCAGCACCCGTTCGGCGGCCTGTTCGGCGCCGTCAACTAGTGAGTCGGTGGTGGCATGCATCAGCCGCAGATAGCCGTCTTCCACCACATCGCCGGCCAGGGTGAGCGAGCCGGCGGCATCGTCCACCTGCAAGATGGTGCGGATCAGGCCGACATTCTGCTGGTCGGCGCGCAGCATTTCGAACGGGAACAGCAGGCCCGATGCCGGCAGGTCTTTCGCATAGTCGCCCAGATAGCGCTTGTAGACGTCCAGCGCCGGCTCGCCATCCAGTTCGTACAGGATATTGCCGCTGCTGCGAGTGACCTTGCGCAAGGGGCCGAATGGCACCCAGCCGTGGAAAGAGCCGCAGGAAATGCCGATGCGTTCGCCATACAGGCCCAGCGCCACCAGGCGATTACTGGCGAGGCCGGCGGCACCGAGGGTGTAGGTGGTGGCAAAGGCGCCATCATCGCCGGCCAGGCCGCCACTGATCTGCACGCCGGCTGGCAGCACACTCTGCATGCCGGCCACTACGGCGCTGCCGTTCAGATCAAGCCCCGGGCCCAGCAACAGGACATGGCGCAGGCCTTCTTGCGGCAGCTGGCCGGCCAGCCGGGCGCCTGCCGCGTGGGAGTCGGGAATGCCGGCGATGACCTCGCTGACCGAACACAGCCGGGTGTCGTCAAAATGCAGGGCCGAAAGCACCAGACTTTTATTACCCACGCCATGCGAGGAAATCTCGCCGGCACTGGAGCAGCCGATCACGATGTTGGCGCCAACCGGCGCTAAAGATTCCGGCAAGGCCGCTTGTTCAAAAAAGCGCGGTGAGCCGAATACCAGCAGCAGCTGGGGCGAGATGGCGGCCAGTTCGGTCAGCTCGGCCGGGTTGGGAAGGTGCTGCAGACTGATTTGGCGTAGTTCCATGGCATGACCTCGAATGATGGACAGATGGCATAGCTGTGCTGCCGGAAAGCGGGTGGGGCGGCTTATGTTGTCCCGGGCACCTCGTCGGCATAGCGATGCTGGATCTCCAGCACCTCATCGAAATTGCTGAAAAACGCGGCAACGGCGGCCGGGTCGAAATGGGCGCCGCTCTGTTCGCGCAACAAGGCGCATGCCGCATCAACCGTCCAGGCCGGCTTGTAGGGGCGAACCGAGGTGAGTGCGTCGTAAACATCGGCGACGGCGACGATGCGCCCCTCGATCGGGATATCCTCGCCGGCCAGTCCGCGCGGGTAGCCGCTGCCATCGAATTTTTCGTGATGGGTCCAGGCAATCAGGGCGCCTAGCTGCATCAGTGCCGATTTGCCATCGCTGAGCAGGCGATAGCCGATTTCAGCGTGGCGGCGCATGATTTCCCATTCCTCCGGCGTGTGCTTGCCCGGCTTGAGCAGGATATGGTCGGGTATGCCGAGCTTGCCGATATCGTGCATCGGAGCTGCCTGCAGCAACAGTTCCAGCCGGCTCTCTTCCAGGCCGAGGCGCCGTGCGATCAGGGTCGAGTAATGCGCCATGCGCAGGATATGGGCGCCGGTTTCCGGGTCGCGAAATTCTGCCGCGCGGGTCAGCAGGAAGACCGACTCCTGCTCGCGCGCGCGCAGGTCGGCCGTGGCCTTGGCCACTTCTTCCTGCAACCACTTTGCCCGGTCTTCCAGTGCTGCCTGACCTTCGCGAATGGCCAGCATATTGCGGGCGCGGGCGCGCAGCTCGGCCGCTTCCACCGGCTTGGTGAGGAAATCATTGGCACCGAGCTCCAGTGCGCGCAGCCGCACCTGGCTGTCGTGGTCGGCGGTGATCATCAGGATCATCGACTTCTGGCCGCGTTCATCGCTGCGAAACGCGGTGAGAAAACCGATGCCATCAAGCTCCGGCATCATGTAGTCGAGCAAGATCAGGTCGGGATTGGTGTGCAGGCACCAATCCAGCCCTTCCCAGGCCGATTCGAACAGGGTGGGTTCCACCCCGACGGCATTCTTGATCAGCCGGGCGAACATCAGGCGGTTCACCGCATTGTCATCCACCACCACGATCTGCATGCCGTTTGCCATCGTTGCTTGCCATTAGTCCAGGGAGTTTG
>NZ_JAYRLZ010000069.1:0-17432 GCF_041904975.1 Chitinimonas sp.
ATGACTGGGACAACCGCGTCTATGCGATCAGCCCCGGCAGCCAGGCCACCCTGGCGGCGATCGGCGGCTGGCAGTTGCCGGAAGGGCGCCTGGGTCGTATCCGCGTCATGGATGTGCGCGGCGATGCTGGCGGTGCGATCCGTTTCGATGCGCTGGACCTCGGCAGTGAGCAGCTGGCCGCCACGGTGGAGAACCGCAGCCTGCAGTCCAGCCTGTGGGCGGCGTTGCAAGGGCGCGCCAGCTTGTTCACCGCTGCCGAGTTGACCGCTGTGGACTTTGCCGGCAAGGCGGTCACCCTTTCCCTGGCCGACGGTCGCAGCCTGCGTGCCAGGTTGGCAGTGGCGGCCGATGGCGCCCAGTCCTGGCTAAGGCAGCAAGCCGGCATCGATTTCAAGCGCTGGCCGTATCAGCAGCGCGGCGTGGTGGCGAATTTCCGCTGCGAAAAACCGCATGCCGATATGGCGCGCCAGTGGTTTCGTGGCGACGGCATCCTCGCCTGGCTGCCCTTGCCGGGGCGACAGATTTCCATTGTCTGGTCGACCGATGATGCACATGCCGCTGAACTTTGTGCTTTGCCACCCGCCGAACTGGCTGTGCGGGTTGCGGCAGCCGGCGCTTATGCGCTTGGAGAGTTCACTCCCTTGACCCCGGCTGCGGCCTTCCCGCTGGTGCTGGGGCGCGCTGCCTCGGCGGTGGGCCAGCGGCTTGCCCTGGTGGGCGATGCCGCACATACCGTGCATCCGCTGGCCGGGCAGGGCGTCAACCTCGGGTTTGGCGATGTCAAGGTACTGGCCGAGGTGCTCAATGGTGCAGCAGCCAAGGCAACAGGCCGGCCAGATCCGGGTGATGCCCTGTTGCTGGCGCGCTATGCGCGTGGCCGCGCCGAGGATGTGTTGCTGATGCAAACCCTGTGTGATGGCCTGCAAAAACTGTTCGGTCGCAGCGATGCTTTGAGTGCCCGCTTGCGCAATGCAGGCTTGAGTCTTACCAACCGTGCTGGCCCGATCAAGCGCAGCTTGATGCGGCAGGCATTTCAATAACCGATTTTCATCATTCTGGAATTCATCATGAATCGTATTGCTCAATGCCTTGCCATCGCCCTTGCCGGCCTGGCCATGACTGCCTGCGTCGATGCCGCCGGCGAGCCGGATCTCGGCGCCATCAAGACCGAGCTGGGCAAAAAGTTCAATGGTCGCACCGTGCAAAGCGTGCGGCCGACCCCGCTGAAAGGCTTGTACGAGGTGGTGCTGGCGCCGCGTCAGGTGGTGTATGCCGATGCCAAGGGCGATTACATCCTGGTGGGCGATATGGTGGACATGAAGCGTCGTGCCAGCCTGACCGAGGAGCGCATGCGTGAACTGTCCCGCACGGACTTCAACAAACTGCCGTTCGATCAGGCGCTCAAACTGGTCAAGGGCGATGGTTCGCGCAAAGTGGCGGTGTTCTCCGACCCGGACTGCCCGTTCTGCAAGAAGCTGGAGCGCGATACCCTGGCCAAGCTCGACAATGTCACCATCTACACCTTCCTGCTGCCCTTGACCCAGCTGCACCCGGATGCCACGCGCAAGTCCAATCTGATCTGGTGTGCGCAAGACAAGCAAAAGAGCTGGGAAGAGTGGATCACCGCCGGCAAATTGCCGGCCAATGATGGCAGCTGCCCGACTCCGGTGGCCGAGCTGGCCAAGCTCGGCGAGAAGCTTGGCATCAACGGCACGCCGACCATGGTGTTCGAGAGTGGCGAAGTGGCCTCGGGTGCCATGGAAGCGCCCGATTTCGAGGCCAAGCTGGTCGCCAAGAAACCCTGATCGAAGGTAACCATGGGTGCCAAGGCTAGGCTAGCCCTTGCGCTCCTTGCTTCGCTGCTGTGGCATGGCCTGTGGCTGGCCTTGCCGCAGGCACCGCATCGCGGCAGCCCGCAGCGGCCGCCGCCGGCACGGGTAAGCGAATTGCGCGTCGGTATCCGGCTGTATTCGACTTCCACCTTGGTGAAGGCGAAGCCGCCCAGCCCCAAGGCGGCGGAGCAGACGCCGCCGCCGGCCTATCAGCCCGAGGTGCCGCCGATACAGGCCAGCAGCCTGCCAGACTGGATCGCCGCCCTGGCGCCCGATGCCGACCCGGTGTACTACCCGGCACCGGAAGTCGATGTAAGCGCCAAGCCGCAAGAGCCGATCGCGCTCGATGATGACCCGCTCAACCCGCTGCAAGATGGGCGCGCCTTGCTGGAGTTGCGTATCGACGAAGCAGGCAAGGTCGATGAGGTGGTCGTGCTGGAGGCCAATCCGCCCACATTGCGGCTGGATACCCAGATCGCCGCATTCCGTCAGGCACGCTATAGCCCGGCAGTGCGTGGAGGCCGCCTGGTAAAGAGTCGCAAGCTGCTGGAAGTTTGCTTCGGCAATTGTGGCAATTTGCCGGCAGGCGCCGATAATGCAGCTGTTCCCCCTACTGCGCCCACCCCATGAAGCCTGCCCTGCTCTGGCTGCTCGCCTTGTTGTATGCCGCACAGCTGCATGCCGAGGTGTTGCGGGTGGGGTTTGGCACCAATAAGCCGCCTTATATTTTCGAGACCGAAAAGCGCGGGCTGGAATACGACATCATCGCCGCTGCCGCCCGACGCGCCGGTTTTCAGATCGAGCCCAGCTTTGCGCCCATGGAACGCCAGCATCGCATCATGGCGGCCGGCAAGATCGATGCCATTGCCACTACCCATGAGCAAAGCGGCCTGGCGGCGTCATTCTCCAAGCCCTATATCGAGTATCACAATGTCGCGGTGGCCCTGGCATCGCGCGGCCTGGAAATTCGCAGCATTGCCGATCTCGGGGCGTATTCGGTCAGTGCTTTCCAGCGGGCGCGTAACCTGCTCGGGCCGCAGTTCCAGCAGATGGCCGAATCCAATCCACAATACCGCGAAGAGGCAGAACAGATCGTGCGCAACCGCCTGCTGTTCAGCGGGCGCATCGATGTGGTGGTGGGTGATATACGCATCATCAGTTACTTCAACCGCCAGGTTGCCACCCAGCTCGATACCACCAAGCCGCTGCGCAGCTACGATATCTTCCCGCCCACCCGCTACCGGGTGGCATTTCGCGACACCGCCTGGCGTGACCGTTTCGATGCCGGACTCGATGCGCTGCTTGCCAGTGGCGAATATGCGGCAATCGAGCGGCAGTACCAAGACTATGGTGGCCTGCTGAAGTAGCGGATAGCCAGCTGCGCCGATAGCGGTGCTTGCGGCCCTACCAG
The DNA here is from genome assembly GCF_041904975.1 of Chitinimonas sp. Taxonomy (NCBI): domain Bacteria; kingdom Pseudomonadati; phylum Pseudomonadota; class Betaproteobacteria; order Neisseriales; family Chitinibacteraceae; genus Chitinimonas; species Chitinimonas sp. The sequence continues at coordinate 3,244 of NZ_JAYRLZ010000069.1, forward strand.
ATGCGGATACGCGCCGATTCGGGCTTGTACATGCCATCACCGGGCTTGACGTCGAATGCCTGCATGAAGGCATCGCTATTCACTGCTGCGCCAACCGGGCGATACGGTGAGGGGGCGTGCGGGTCGGAGGTCAGTTGCTGCAGGGTGTATTCTTCCGGCGCCTTGCTGCGCCAGATCTGGGCAAAGCCGATAAAGAAACGCTGTTCGCCGGTAAAGCCGTCGATCACCGGCGCGGGCTGGCCACCCAGGCTCAGCTGGTAAGCCTTGAACGCGATTTGCAGCCCCGCCACGTCGGCGATATTCTCGCCCAAGGTCAGCCTGCCATTGATCGGTCGGTTAGGCAGCGGGTGGTATTGACCATATTGTTCGATCAATTGTCCGGTCAACTTGCCGAATGCCTGTCGATCGTCGGACAACCACCAGTCGCGCAGATTGCCGCGCCCGTCAAACTGGCTGCCTTCATCATCAAAGCCGTGGCTGATCTCGTGGCCGATCACCGAGCCGATTCCGCCGTAATTCACCGCATCATCTGCTTCTGCATTGAATAGTGGCGCTTGCAGAAGGCCGGCGGGAAATACGACTTCGTTCAGGGTGGGGTTGTAGTAGGCATTGACGGTCTGAGGTGCGACCAGCCACTCGTCGCGATCAACCGGCTTGCCGAGCTGGCGCATTTCGGCGAGGTGGATGAATTGCGCCGCACGGCCGAGATTGCCGATCAGGTCGTTCGCATCCAGTTCCAGTTTGCTGAAGTCGCGCCATTTGTCCGGGTAGCCGATCTTGACCCGGTAGTGCGCCAGCTTGTCGCGGGCGGCTGCCTTGGTGGCAGGGCTCATCCAGGCAAGGCCGTCGATGCTGCGTCCATATGCATCCAGCAAATGGTCGACCAGTGCCTGTACGCGCGCCTTGGCGCTATCGGGAAAGTGCGCTTGTACATACAGCTTGCCGACCAGCTCGCCCAGATTGCGCTCGACCAGGGCGACACCGAGTTTCCAGCGCGGGCGGATTTCTCGGGCGCCGGATAGCGCCCGGCCACGAAAGGCAAAATTGGCCTCGACAAAGGCATGCGGCAAATAGGGCGCAAAGTGGTTGAGCACCCGGGCACGCAGATAGCACTTCCATGCTTCCAGTGGTTCCTTGCTCAACAGGGTGTCGAAGGTGGCGAAGTAGCTGGGTTGGGTAATATTGATTTCATTGGCGGCTTGTTCCCCGGCTCCGGCTGCCTGCAGCAGATCGTCCCAGTCGATATGCGGCGTCAGCTTCGCCAAGGCACGGCGGTCCAGCTTGTTATAGGTCTTGACCGGATCGCGGTTGTCGGCGCGGCTCCATTGCGCTTCGGCGAGCCGGGTCTCCAGCGCCATTACCATGCGGCTTTGCCGGGCGGCCTGGCTCGCTGTGCTGCCCGCCAGGGCAAACAGCTGGTTCAGATACAGGCGGTAGGCATTGCGCGCCTTGGTAAAGCGCGGGTCGTACACCAGGTAATAGTCGCGATCGGGCAGCCCCAGCCCGCTGCCGAGCGCGTGCAGCAGATAACGGCTGGAATCGCGTGCGTCCTGGTCGACACCGACGCTGATGGCCAGATACATGCGCAGCTGCTGGAATGCCCCCAGTGTCTTGACTACATCGTCGGTACTGGCAATGGCATCGACCTGATCCAGCCAGCGCTGGATCGGTGCGATACCGCGTGCTTCCACCTCGGCCTCGTTCATGAAGCTGGCGTACAGAGCGGCAATCTGCCGCGCATTGGCATCGTCCTTGCGGTTGGCGGCGGTTTCGATGATCTGCCGCACCCGCTGCTCGGACAGGTCACGCAATTCCTGGAAGGCGCTCCAGCTCGACTGATCACCGGGAATGCTGGTTCTCGCCACCCAGCCGCCATTGACTGCCTGGTACAGATTGTCCTGGATGCGCACCGACGGATCGAAATTGCGTTTATCGATGCCGGAGGCAAGCTCAGCCCGAACAAGGAGCGGCACTGCCAGCAGGGCAGCGCACAGTAGCGGGCTTGTCTTCATGATAGGGCGCGGCACTGGCCGCAAGAAGCTGATTGAGTCACAACGGGGAGTGTAGACGTAAGCGGACAGCCGCAGTCAAACACCCGGCGCAGGGCCGGGTGTTTGCCGTTGCTGGCTTACCAGATGCGGATGCGTTCCTGTTCCGGCTTGAACATGCCATCGCCCGGCTTCACGCCAAAGGCGGCAACAAAGGCATCGCTATTGACTGCAGCGCCGATCGGACGGAACTCCGAAGGTGCGTGCACATCGCTGCTTAGCATCTGCAGGGCGCGCTCTTCACGCACCTTGCTGCGCCACACTTGCGAGAAGCCGATAAAGAAGCGCTGCTCGCCGGTGAAGCCATCCATCACCTTGGCCGGCTTGTCACCGAGGCTCAGCTGGTAGGCCTTGTAGGCGATCTGCAAGCCGGACAGGTCAGCGATATTCTCGCCCAGGGTCAGCTTGCCGTTGACGTGGCGATTGGGGATGGGCATGTACTGGTCGTACTGGGTGACCAGGCGCTCGGTCACGCTGCTGAATGCCTTGCGATCATCCTCCTGCCACCAGTTGCGCAGATTGCCGCGCGCATCGAACTGGCTGCCCTGGTCGTCGAAGCCATGGCTGATCTCATGGCCGATCACCGAGCCGATGCCGCCGTAGTTCACCGCATCATCGGCGCTGGCGTTGAAGAATGGTGGCTGCAAGATGGCGGCCGGGAACACGATCTCGTTCATTTCAGCGCTGTAATAGGCATTCACCGTCTGCGGGGTGATAAACCATTCATCGCGGTCGACTGGCTTACCCAGGCGGGCGAGATCGAAGCGATGGGCAAATTGCGCGCCACGCACGAAGTTGCCGAACAGATCATCGCTATTGAGCGTCAGCGCGCTGTAGTCGCGCCATTTGTTCGGGTAACCGATCTTCACGCCGTAGTGGGCGAGCTTCTCCTTGGCTGCAGCCTTGGTAGCAGGGCTCATCCAACCGAGCTTGTCGATGCTCTGGCCATAGGCCTTCATCAGATTGCCGACCAGTTCTTCCATGCGTGCCTTGGCGCTGGCCGGGAAGTATTGCGCGGCATACAGCTTGCCGACCGATTCGCCCAGATTGGCCTCCACCAGCGCCACGCCACGCTTCCAGCGCGGGCGGTTTTCCTTGGCGCCGGCCAGGGCCTGGTCATGATAGGCGAAGCTGGCCTCGACAAAGGCGCTGGGCAATACCGGGGCGAAATGGTCGAGCACGCGTGCGCGCAGATAGTCCTTCCATACCGCCAGCGATTCGCTGCCCAGCATGCCGTCCAGTGCCTTGAAATAGGTCGGCTGGCCGATATCCACCTCGCTGGCCGCGCTGGCGCCGGCTGCTTCGAGGAAGGCGGTCCAGTCCAGATTCGGGGTCAGGGCCTTCAGGCCAGCGCGATCCATCTTGTTGTAGGTCTTTTGCGGATCGCGGTTTTCCACGCGGCTCCATTGCAGCTTGGCCAAGCGGGTTTCCAGTGCCACCACGGCAGCGGCCTGGCTGGCGGCAGCTTCCTTCTTGCTGCCGGCCAGGGTGAACAGGCTGGTCAGATAGTTGAGGTAGGCTTCGCGCGCCTTCACAAAGCGCGGGTCATCCACCAGGTAATAGTCGCGGTCCGGCACACCAAGTCCACCCTGACGGGCGCCGAGCAGATAGCGGCTGGAATCCTTGGCATCCAGCCCGACACCGATATTCAGTGGCAGACGCACCCCCTGCTGCTGCAAGGCGCCAAGCACCTTGACCAGATCAGCCTGGCTATTGATGGCATCCACCTTGGCCAGCCAGGGCTTGAGCGGCTCGATACCGAGCTTCTCGACCTGGGCTTCATTCATGAAGCTGGCGTATAGCGCGGCAATCTGCCGTGCATTGGCATCATTGGCCTGCTTGCCGGCGCCCTCGACCAGGGTGCGTACGCGTTGCTCGGACAGATCGCGCAATTCCAGAAAGGCGCCCCAGCGGGTCTGGTCGGCAGGAATCTCGGTGCGCTTTTCCCAGCCACCATTCACTGCCTTGTAGATATTGTCCTGGATGCGCACGCTCGGGTCGAAATTGCTTTTGTCGATGCCCGACGACAATTCGGCATGGGCGGCAAACGGTGCGGCGAGGAAGGCGGCATAAATCAACTGCTGCAGTTTCATGGTCAGATCCTGTGTGGGGTTTACCAGATACGAAGACGCTCGGCGGCCGGTTTATACATGCCGTCGCCGGGTTTGACATCAAAGGCGTTCATAAAGGCATCGCTATTCACCGCCACGCCGATGGCGCGGAATTCGGATGGCGAATGCGGGTCGGTGGTCAGCTGCTGCAGCATGGTCTCATCGCGCCGCTTGTCGCGCCGCGCCTGGGCAAAGCCGATAAAGAAACGCTGCTCACCGGTAAAACCGTCGATCACCGGAGCCGGCTTGCCGTTGAGGCTGAGCTGGTAGGCCTTGAACGCGATCTGCATGCCGGACAGGTCGGCAATGTTTTCGCCCAGGGTGAGCTGGCCGTTGATATGGCGGTTGGCGATCGGCATATAGCCATCGTACTGGCGTACCAGCTGGCTGGTCAGGGCGTCGAAGGCCTGGCGGTCATCGCTTTGCCACCAGTTGCGCAGATTGCCGTCGCCATCGAACTGGCTGCCTCGGCTGTCGAAACCATGGCTGATTTCATGGCCGATCACCGAGCCGATGGCGCCGTAATTGGCTGCATCATCGGCCGCTGCATTGAAATAAGGCTCCTGCAGGAAGGCGGCCGGGAACACGATCTCGTTCATGCTCTGGCTGTAATAGGCGTTCACCGTCTGCGGTGTCATATGCCAGACAGCGCGATCGACCGGCTTGCCCAGCTTGCCGAGCTTGTAACGGTAGTCAAAGCGGGCGCTGCGCATGGCATTGCCGATCAGGTCGTCGGCGCGGATGTCGAGGCCGCCGTCGTCGCGCCATTGGCTCGGGTAGCCGATCTTCACGCCATACTGGGCAAGCTTTTGCCGGGCCGCCGCCTTGGTGGCCGGGCTCATCCATTTGAGCTGGTCGATGCTCTGGTCGTAGGCCTTGATCAGATTGGCGACCATCACTTCCATGCGCGCCTTGGATGCCTCGTTGAAATGCCGTTCGACATAGAGCCGGCCCAAGGCCTCGCCCAAGGCGGCTTCGGCCATCGCCGTGGCATGCTTGTAACGCGGCTTGGCGGACTTGGCGCCGGCCAGGGTCTGCTCGCGGTAGGCAAAGCGGGCATCGACAAAGGTCTTGGGCAGCAAGGCGGCAAAATGGTCGAGCAAGCGGGCACGCAGATAGTCGCGCCACACTGCCAGATCGGCATCAAGCGGCTCGCCCTTGCCGATCAGTTCGGCCAGCGCGCTGACATAGCTGGGCTGGGTGATATTGAATTTGGCGGCAGTCGCAGCACCGGCAGCATCGAGCCACGGCGCCCAGTCCAGCGCCGGGCTCAGCGCGGCCAGGCCGGCGCGATCGCGCTTGTTATGGGTTTTTTGCACATCGCGGCTTTCCACCCGGCTCCAGTGCAGCTTGGCCAGGCGGCCTTCCAGCGCCAGCACGGCATCGGCTTGCGCGCCTGCCTGCTCGGGCTTGCTGCCACTTTGCACAAACAGGGTGTGCAGATACTGCCGGTAGGCTTGTCGCGCTTGGCTGAATCGCTCGTCCTGGCCAAGGTAGTAATCGCGGTCGGGAAGGCCGAGACCGCCCTGGTGCAGGCTGAGCAGATACTGCCTGGCATCGTCGGCATCCTGGCTCAGGCTCAGGTTCAGCGGCAGATTGATGCCGAGCGCCTGCCAGTCGCCCATCAGCTTCAGCAGATCTGTGCGGCTTTGCAGGGCAGCCACGGCATCGAGCAGCGGCTGCAGCGGGGCGATACCCAGTTGCTCGACGCGCGCCTCGTCCATATAGCTGGCGTACAGATCAGCGATTTGTCGTTTGGTCGCATCGTCCGGCTTGGCGGCGCAGGCCTTGATCAGTTCGCGTACCCGATGCTCGGTGCGGCTGCGCATCTCGCTGATGGCCCCCCAGCGGGCCTGATCAGCCGGGATCTCGGTTTTTTGCAGCCAGGCGCCATTCACCGCCTGGTACAGATTGTCCTGGATGCGCACAGCGGGGTCGAAGGCGGATTTGTCGATGCCGGAAAGTATGTCGGCAGCAATGGCGCCGGGGGCGCTCAGGGCGATGGCGAAAAGCCAGGGTTTCAGCATGGTCAATGCACGGGGCTTTCAGTGAGAGGTTGAGAGGGGGCGCGTTTGCCTGATCGACTGTCTCGATCGATCGCCGCAATGGCCAGGCAGATGGCGCACAGCATGACGCTGAATTCCGCGCCGCCATTGCCGAATTCGCCGACAAACCAGCCAAGCTTGAGGTGGATGAAGACGATGCCCACCGTGCTGATGCCGAACATGCCGAGCGCCACCCATTTGGCAAAACGGTTGAGGATGAGCAGGCTGCCGCCAACCAGCTCGATGCAGGTGGCGGCAATGCCCAATTGGTAGGCGAAGGGCATGCCGAATTCGCTCAGGCCGATACCCAGGCCTTTGAAATAGTCAGCCTCGGTAAAGCGGGATGCGGCGTGGATCATGAAGAATAGTGCCAGCGCGGTGCGCAGGATGGCATAGCCCTGCTGCGGTTTTACATAGGGGAAATGAGCGATATGCCATTGCAGCGAGCCAGGCTGGGCAGCACGGTGGCTAGTACGCGCCTGGCTGGCCAGGAACAGGCAGAGTGCGCACTGCACAAAGCTGAACTCCATGCCGCCGTCGCCATATTCGGCCACCCACCAGCCGGCGTGCGACTGTACCAGCAACATGCTGCCCGCGCTGATCAGGAACAAGCCGCTTGCCACCCAGCGGGTGCCGCGATCGAGCAGCAGCAAGGGGGCGCCGATCAATTCAAACGCGGTCACCAGCCAGGCAATGGCCTGGCCATAGGGCAGGCCGAAACCGGCGAGAAAGCCGCCAATCTGGCTGAAGTAGCCAGGTGTCACTAGCCGCATGACAGCATGGCCGGCATAAACCGCCGCCAGGGCAAGGCGCAGAAGCAGCAAGGCGTGCCGCTGCGCGATAAACGGGAAGTTGTGCAGCCATTGGCTCATTTTCGGCCCCCAGGGACAAGGCACGGGCTGGCGCTGAGGCCAGCCCGCCAGCGCTTACCAGATGCGGATGCGCTGCTCCGGTGCCTTGAACATGCCGTCACCGGGCTTCACCTGGAAGGCCTCGACAAAGGCATCGCTATTGACGGCGGCGCCGATGGCGCGGAATTCCGACGGCGAGTGCGGATCGGTCACCAGGCCTTGCAAGGTGGCCTTGTCGCGGCTCTTTTCACGCCATACCTGGGCAAAGCCGATAAAGAAGCGTTGATCCGGCGTAAAGCCATCGAGCGTCTCGCCGCTCTTGCCATCGAGCGACAGGCGGTAGGCCTTGTAGGCGATCTGCAGGCCGGACAGGTCGGCAATATTCTCGCCCAGGGTCAGTTTGCCATTGATATAGCGGCCCTTCAGCGGCGCATAGGCGTTGTACTGTGCCACCAGCCGGCTGGTCAGGCCGGTGAAGGCCTTCTTGTCCATATCCAGCCACCATTCGCGCATATTGCCGTTGCCGTCGAAACGGGCGCCTTCGTCGTCGAAACCGTGGCTGATCTCATGGCCGATCACCGCACCGATGCCGCCATAATTGACCGCATCGTCGGCATTGGCATCAAAGAACGGCGGCTGCAAGATGGCGGCCGGGAACACGATTTCGTTCAGGCTCGGGTTGTAGTAGGCGTTCACCGTTTGCGGCGTCATGCCCCATTCGCTGCGATCCACCGGTTTGCCCAGGTGCTCGATATCGTAGCGATAGGCGAACTCGCTGCCGCGCACGAAGTTGCCGAACAAGTCGCCCGCCTTTACCTCAAGGCCGCTGTAATCGCGCCACTTGCTCGGGTAGCCGATCTTCACCATGTATTTGGACAGCTTGTCCTGCGCCTGCTTGCGGGTTTCCGGGCTCATCCACGCCAGCTTGTCGATGCTTTGCGCATAGGCCTTCATCAGATTGGCGACCAGGGTATCCATGCGGCTCTTGGCTTCGGCAGTGAAGTAGCGCGCTACATATTGCTGGCCGACCACTTCGCCGAGGTTGTCTTCCACCAGGGCGACGCCACGGCGCCAGCGCGGCTTCAGCGCCTTGGCGCCGGCAATGTCCTGTTCGTGGAAGGCAAAGTGGGCATTGACAAAGGCTTGTGGCAACACCGGTGCAAAACGGTCCAGCACATGGGCGCTGACATAGTCGCGCCATACCTGGATCGATTCGCCATTGATCAGCTCGGCCATGGCCTTGGCATAGCTGGGCTGGTTCAGATTGACCGCGTCGTCCTTGATCTCGGCAGCGGCCAGAAAGGCGTTCCAGTCAAACGCGGCGGTCTTGGCCAGGCCGGCGCGGTCGAGCTTGTTATAGGTTTTTTCCGGATCGCGGTTTTCCACCTTGCTCCACTGGGCGGTGGCCAGCTTGGTTTCCAAGGCCATGACCGCGGTGGCCTTCTGGCGCGCTTCGGCTTCGCTATGGCCGGCCAGGGTAAACAGCTTGGTCAGGTAGCCGAGGTAGGCCGTACGTGCCTTGGCCATGCGCGCATCTTTTTGCAGATAGTAGTCGCGATCGGGCAGGCCGAGGCCCGATTGCACCACGCTGAGCAGATAGCGGCTCGAATCCTTGTAATCGACATTGGTGCCGATATTGAGCGGCAAGCTGACGCCCAGCGCCTGCAATTTGCCGAATTCGGCCACCAGCGCCGGCTTGTCGCCGATGGCATTGATGCGCTCCAGCAGGGGCTTGAGCGGGGCGATACCGGCTTTCTCTACCGCTGCTTCATCCATAAAGCTGCCGTAAAAGTCGGCAATCTTGCGCGCCTCGACATTGCTGGCCGGCTCATTGGCGGCCTTCTCGATAATGTCGCGCACCCGCTTTTCCGAGGTCTCGCGCAGCTCGGCAAAGGCGCCCCACCAGGTGCGGTCAGCCGGGATCTCGGCCGTCTTCAGCCAGGCGCCATTGACTGCCTTGAACAGATTGTCCTGGATACGCACTTTCGGATCGAAGTTCTTCTTGTCGATGCCGGAAGTCAGCGCCGAGGCCACCATTGGAAAAGCACAGGCAATGACACAGGCAAGATGACGCAGCTGCATAGTAATCCCCATATTTGGACAGCCGCCGGCATGCCGGCAGCGAAGCCGGCCTTATGCCACGGGTAAATGGGGGATGACCAGCATTCTGTGACGAATGGCAGCCGGCTGTGACGAATCGGGCACAGGCGGCGATGAAGCCGCCAAGCCAGAGCCAGGGCTGATCGAGGCAATGTTTTTATACAAATGCGACAGGATTGCACGCGCTTGCCGGTGCTAAACTCGCCGCGCTTATCTGTGCGAGCACGAGGCCGGACACGGCTCTTTTACGCGCTCTTGGGCCAGGCGTTTGCGCGCCGCCCGCAACCGTTTCAACTGCCTAACGAGATACCCGATGATCCGTCATGCCGCAGGCTGGCTGTTCGGTGGTGCTGTTGTTGCCGTCGTCGCCTATGCCGCCTTCAAACCCGCAAGCAAACCAGCCGATGCTGCGGCCGCCACCCGACCGGTGCCGGTGGTGGTGGCACTGAGCCATAGCGAAGATGTGCCAGTGCGCCTCGAGGCGCAAGGCCTGGTGCAATCGCACAAGCAGGTGGATATCCGCCCGCAGGTGGCCAGCACGGTGCGGCAGGTGCATGTGCGCGAAGGGCAGGAGGTGAAGGCCGGCCAGCTGCTGTTTACCCTGGATGGCCGCGCCGATGCGGCGCGCACCGCTCAGGGCGATGCGCAGGTGGCGCAGATACAGGCGCAGCTGGCCGATGCCGAGCGCAGCCTGGCGCGCAGCCGCGAATTGCTGCGCAAGGGCTTTGTGGCGCAGGGGGCGGTGGATAGCAGCCAGGCCAGTGTGGATGCGCTACGCGCTGCCCTGGCCGCCAACCAGGCGGCGCGCGATGGTAGCCGGGTAACGCTGGGCTACCAGACCCTGGTGGCCCCGTTCGCCGGCCGGGTCGGCGCCATCGATGTGCACGAGGGTTCGCTGGTGCAGCCGGGTATGGCCGCTCCCATGCTTAGCCTGAATCAGCTTGATCCGGTTGATGTCAGCTTTACCCTGCCGCAGCGCGAACTGAGCCGGCTGCTGGCGGCGCAGGCCGCCGGTGTGGTGCCAGCCCAGGCTTTGCCCGATGGCGGCAAGCCGCTCGATGGCAAGCTGGTGTTTATCGATAACGCGGTAGATGCCAGTACCGGCGCCATTCGCGTCAAGGCGGAATTCGCCAACCCGCAGCGCAGCCTGTGGCCCGGCGCCTTCGTGCGGGTGGCAGTGGCGCTCGGGGTGGACAAGCAGGCTGTGGTGTTGCCGATCGGTGCGGTGCAGACCGGGCCGGACGGGCAGTTTGTCTATGTGGTGGCCGCCGACAGCACGGTAAAGCGCCAGCCGATTGCACTGGCGCGGGTATTGAGCCGCGACGGCAAGCAGTTCGGTGTCGTCACCGGTCTGGCCGGTCAGCAGAAGGTGGTGGCCGAAGGCGGTCAGAACTTGCGGCCGGGCGGCAAGGTGGTCGAAACCAAGCCGGAGGCCGGCAAGGCGGGCGAGCGCAAGGCAACCGGCGCCCAGCCGGACGGCGCCAAGCCAGCTGCTGAAGCCAAACCCGCCAAGGGTGCCTGACAGGTCTTTAGGGCGGGGCGCTTGCCCCGTCGCCACTGTAGGCCTGCCGGTGCCGCCGGCAGGCAGAATCGATTGCCACTATGCATATCTCTGAACTCTGCATCCGCCGCCCGGTGATGACCACCTTGCTGTCGCTGTCGGCGGTGCTGCTCGGCATCTATGCCTACGGCCTGTTGCCGATTGCCGCGCTGCCTTCTTTCGATACGCCCACCATCAGCGTCAATGCCTCTCTGCCCGGCGCCAGCCCGGAGACCATGGCCTCGTCGGTGGCCACGCCGCTGGAAAAGCAGTTTTCCATCATTGCCGGGGTCAACACCATTACCTCGACCTCCAGCCAGGGGGCGACACAGATTTCGCTGGAGTTTGCCGAAGGCCGCGATATCGACAAAGCAGCGGTCGATGTGCAAGCCGCGCTATTGCGCGCCCAGCGCGAGCTGCCCGCCGATATGACCTCGCTGCCCAGCTATCGCAAGGTCAATCCGGCCGACCAGCCCATCCTGCTGATCGGACTTACCTCGCCCTCGCTGCCACTGTCGGAGCTGAACGACTATGCCGAGAACCTGATCAGCCCCAATCTCGCCACCATTTCCGGCGTGGCCCAGGTGAATATCTTCGGGCAGAAGAAATTCGCGGTACGGGTCAGTGTCGACCCGGACAAGCTGGCGGCGGCCAATCTGGCGCTGAGCGAGGTGAGCAGCGCCATTCGTGCTGCCAATGCCAACAGCCCGGTCGGCTATCTCGATGGCCAGCGCCAGCAGCTGATCATCAGCGCCAACAAGCAGCTGAAGAATGCCGCCCAGTTCGGCGAGGTGGTGGTGGCCTGGCGCAATGGCGGGCCACTGCGGCTGCGTGATATCGCCCGGCTGGAGGATAGCGTGGAAACCCTCACTGCCGCCTCGTGGATCATGGGCGAGCGCGGCATTGTGCTGGCCATCCAGCGCCAGCCCGATGCCAATACCGTGGCGGTGGTCGATGCCATACGCCAGGCCTTGCCACGGCTGTCGGCGCAGCTGCCCGGCTCGGTAAAGGTGCAGCAGCTGAGCGACCGCTCCACCTCGATCCGCGATTCCATTCACGATGTGAACATCAGCCTCGGCCTGACCGTGTTGCTGGTGGTGCTGGTGATCTTCCTGTTCCTGCGCCGCGCGGTGGCAACGCTGATCCCGACCCTGACCCTGCCGATCTCGCTGGTATCCACCTTCGCCCTGATGGCCTGGCTCGGCCACTCGCTCAACAATATCTCCCTGCTGGGCATCACCCTGGCGGTGGGCCTGGTGGTGGACGATGCCATCGTGGTGCTGGAAAACATCGTCCGCTATATCGAGCAGGGCATGAAACCGTTCGAGGCGGCGATCAAGGGGGCGCGCGAAGTCAGCTTTACCATCGTGTCGATCTCGCTATCCTTGGTGGCGGTGTTTATCCCTATCTTTTTCATGCCCGGCGTGATCGGCCTGCTGTTCCATGAATTCGCCGTGGTGGTGTCGCTGGCGATCTTGGTGTCGGCGGTGTCCTCGCTCACCCTCATTCCGATGCTGTGCGCCTTCTTTCTCAAGCATGAGGCGCACGACCAGCCGGCCAATGCACTGAACCGCCTGTTCGAACGCGGCTTCGATGCGCTGCTCGGCAGCTACCGCAGCACCCTTGATTGGGCGCTGCGCCGCCGTGCCGTGCTACTGGGGGTGGCTTTGCTGACCTTTGCGCTGACCGGCTGGTTTTTCTACATCATCCCCAAGGGTTTTTTCCCGGAAGAGGATATCGGCCAGATCCAGGTCAGCACCGAAGCGTCGCTCGATATCTCTTACCCGTCGATGATGGCGCTGCACCGCCAGGCAGAGGCGCGGGTACGCGACAATCCGCATGTGGCCTATCTGGTATCGGCCGTAGGTGGTGGCAACAATTCCAGCAATACCGGGCGCATGTTCATCACCCTCAAGCCGAAATCCGAACGACCGAAGATGAGCGAGGTGGTGGAAAGCCTGCGCAAATCGGTGGGCGGCATCGCCGGCCTGCGCGTGTATTTCAACCCGACTCAGAATCTGCGTCTGGGCGGGCGGCCCAGCAAGGCGCGCTACCAGTACACCTTGCAGAGCGTGCAGGCCGACGAGCTGTATTTCTGGTCGGACAAGTTGCTGCGCACCCTGCGCGATGATCCGCTATTGCGCGATGTCACCTCCGACGCCCAGCTCAATGGCCTGCAGGCCTCGCTGAAGATCGATCGCGACCGCGCCGCCGCGCTCGGCATCGATATGCAGACCCTGCGCGACACCCTGTATGCGGCATTCGGCGAGCGCCAGGTCGGCACCATCTATACAGCCACCGATGCCTACCAGGTGATCATGCGGCTGGACGACCCTTATCGCAGCGACGAAACTGCCTTTGCCCGGCTCAAGCTGCGCAGCAAGAGCGGCGCGCTGGTGCCGCTCTTGGCCTTTGCCAGCGTGCAGCGCACCGTGGGGCCGACCGCGGTCAACCACCAGGGCCAGTTGCAATCGGTCACCATCTCCTTCAATCTGGCGCCGGGTGCGGTGCTGGGCGAGGCGCTCAAGCATTTCGACAACGCCCGCCACAAGCTGAACATGCCCGCTTCGGTGCTGAGCAGCCTGGGGGGCGATGCGGCGGTATTCCAGCAAAGCCAGGGTAATCAGCTTGCCCTGCTGCTGCTGGCGCTGGGGGTGATCTATGTGCTGCTCGGCGTGCTGTACGAGAGCTATATCCACCCGATCACCATTCTGGCCGGCATACCGTCAGCCGCGGTCGGCGCCCTGATGACGCTGCGCCTGTTCAATATCGACCTGACCCTGATCGCCACCATCGGCATCCTGCTGTTGATCGGCATCGTCAAGAAAAACGCCATCATGATGATCGACTTCGCCATCGAAGCCCGCCACCAGGGCGAGACCGACCCGGTGAAGGCGATCCGCGAGGCCTGCTTGCTGCGCTTTCGCCCCATCATGATGACCACCCTGGCTGCCCTGATGGGCGCCGTACCCATCGCCGCCGGCTGGGGCGCAGGCGCCGAACTGCGCCAGCCACTCGGCCTTGCGGTCGTCGGCGGCCTGCTGTTCTCGCAGCTGATCACCCTGTTCATCACTCCGGTGCTCTACCTGTTCTTCGATGGCCTGAGCGAGCGGGTAAAGCGGCTCGGGCGGGGCAAGCAGGCGGAAGGCATGGTCTGAGCTAGCCCCGCTGCCTAGCCGCATGCCGGCCGGATAGACCTGCTCCTCCCCCTTTCAAAGGGGGGTAGGAGGGGGCGTAGTCGGGGCGGATTGCAATCGAGCCCCGCCGCTATCTCCGAATGCCGGGCAGGGCCTCTTCATGCGGCAGCGCGTAGGGCGAGATAAGGGCGAAGCGTATTGCGCCGAATGCAAGGCCTTGGTTTTGTGCGCCTGCGGCGCGAGTGTTTTGGGCGGGATTGCGTCCCGCAGCCGCCTGACTTTCTTGTCTTGCCAAGAAAGTCAGCAAAGAAGGCGCGCCCGCGGGGTACCCCCGCGCCCCCCCCGTACCACACCGTA
>NZ_JAYRLZ010000386.1:0-3069 GCF_041904975.1 Chitinimonas sp.
CTGGCCAGCTTGCGCCAGGCCTTGCACACCCTGTGCGCCGCCCTCGGCAGCCAGCAGCCGGCGGCCGCCGCTACGCTGCCGGACGAAGGCCCGAGTCTGGCCGAGCGGGTAGCCGAGCTGCTGGCATTGCTGCGCGACAATGATGGCGATGTCGGCGATTGGATACTCAGCCATAGCAAAGCGTTGCGTGCCGGCCTCGGTGAGTCGTTTTCAGCAGTGGAGCGCGCCACCCAGCAGTATGATTACGACGCAGCACTGACCTTGCTGGAATTGCTGGCAAAACGGGCCGGCATCACGATCAGCGAACCGGATGGAACTGGCAAGCAAGCATGACTGACCCGCTCTACTCCTTGCACGATGGCCGCAACTGGCGCCCGCATTTCGAGCGGGCGCTGGACATCATGCGCAGCGATCCGGCTGAAACCACCCGCATCGGCCGCGAAATGCAAGCCGCCGCCGGCAGCCAGAGTGCGGCGCTGCATTATTTCGGCGAGCTGCTGATTGCCTTGAGCGAGGTGTTTGCCGATCTGGACATCGACCCGCAGCAGCGCTTCGCCCCGCTGGATGCCTATTTCAGCAGCATCAGGCATCACGAGGGCCTGTTGCTGGCACGCTTTGGCTGCGTGGCGCGCATGCGCAGCCTCGGCCAGGTAGAAGCGGCCTATGCCTGTTGCCAGGACCTGCTGATTCCCATCCTGCCGGCCCGGCCCGATACCGCCAGCGTGTATGCGCTGAACGTGATCGGCGTCATCACCCAGGAATCAGGCCGCACCGACGAAGCGATCCGTCATTTTTACGGCGCGCTGGAAGGCGCACGCCAGCTTGGTTTGAAAGGGCGCGAGGCGCAGATTGCCTGCAATATCGGCGAGTTGTTTTATGTGTGCGGCAATATCGAAGATGGCGAAAAACTGCTGCAGCGCGCCCACAGCCTGGCCCAGGACAGCGATGAGCCGTGGCTGCTGGCCTTTATCGGCGTGATACTGGCCCTGTGCAAGCTATCGCGTGATGATGTCGATGGCGCCCATGCCGCCATAGCGGCCTACCTCGATGGTAACGGCGATGCACTGGGCAGCTCGCCATCCAATCGCGGTTTTTTCATGGCAGTAGCCGCCTATGTACTGGCCAGACGCGGCGAGCTTGATCGTGCCGAATGGCATTGCGCCAAAGCACGCGAACTGACCGCACATTTCGAAGACCGCCAGCTGCGCCCCTATACCTGGTGGGCCAGCGGCCATCTGCACCACTGCCGTGGCAAGCTGCCCGAGGCCGTGGCCGATCTGGAACGCGCCATCGACGAGGCCGGCGAGATGGGCTACAGCTTCATGCCCCTGCGCGCCACCCGCGAACTGGCCGAGATCCACGCCGAGCTGGGCGACTATGCCGCCGCCTATGCCGCCCACCAGCGTTACCACGGCATTTTCGAGCTTGCCCAAGGCCAGGCCGTGCGCACCCGGCTGCAAATGCTCACCATGCAGAACGAATTGCGCGAGGTGGAGGCAGCACGCCGCCACGCCGAAGAAGCCACCCGCGCCAAATCGATGTTCCTTGCCAATATGAGCCATGAAATCCGCACCCCGATGAATGCCATCATCGGCATGGCCCATCTGGCATTGAAAACCGCGCTCAGCCCCAAGCAGCGCGACTATCTCGACAAGATCCACACTGCCGGCGTGTCGCTGCTCGGCATCATCAACGATATTCTCGACTTTTCGAAAATCGAGGCCGGCAAGCTCGATCTGGAATCGGTCGAATTCGATCTCGACGAGGTACTGGCCAATGTCGCCGCAGTCACTGCCGGTCGCGCCCAGGACAAGGGCCTCGAATACCTGATCGATGTACCACCCGGCGTGCCGCGCCGCCTGCGTGGCGACCCACTGCGCCTGGGTCAGGTGTTGATCAATCTGGTCAACAATGCGGTCAAGTTCACCGAGGCAGGCGAAGTGGCGGTATCGGCCAGTGTGGAGCGCCTCGATGGCGAGTCGGTATGGCTGGCGTTTACCGTGCGCGACTCCGGCATCGGCATGAGCGCCGACCAGTGCGCCAGCCTGTTCCAGGCCTTTACCCAGGCCGATGGCAGCACCACGCGAAAATTCGGCGGCACCGGCCTGGGCCTGTCCATTTCGCGCCGGCTGGTGGAAATGATGGGGGGCAGCATTTCAGTGGAAAGCGCGGCAGGCCGTGGCTCCACCTTCCGCTTCAATGTAGGGCTCATTGCAGGAACAGGAGAACTGATGTCTGGCCATGCTCTGGCAACACCGGCCGCGATTCCCGACTTCAGCGGCCTGTCGGTGCTGCTGGTCGAGGACAATGAAATCAATCAGCAGATTGCACTCGAATTGCTGCAAGCCACCCGCGCCCACGTCGAAGTGGCCAATGACGGGCGCCAGGCGCTGGACCTGCTGCTGTCGCGCTCGCCCGATCATTACGATCTGGTCTTGCTGGACGTGCAGATGCCCATCATGGATGGCTATGCCACCATCCGCAGCATCCGCGCCGAAGCCGCCCTGGCCGATCTGCCGGTAGTGGCCATGACCGCCCACGCACTGCAGGAGGAGCGCGAGCGCTGCATCGCCAGCGGCATGAATGATCACCTGGCCAAGCCGATCAGCCCGGCAGCCCTGTTCGATGCGGTAGCCCGCTGGATCAGGCCCAGCCATGGCGACCAGGCCGGCACCCGCCATGGCGCCCGCCTGCAGCTGCCCAAACTGGTCGGCCTGAATGTGGAAAGCGGCCTGGCGCGCACACTGGGCGATCGCGAGCTGTATCTGGACTTGCTCGGCCGCTTTGCCGATGAACAGGCCGATGTGATCGAGCGGGTGCGCAAGGCAAGCGATCCGCTGCTGGCGATTCGCCTGCTGCATACCCTCAAGAGCGTGGCCGGCCTGGTTGGCGCGATGGAAGTGCAGCAGCGCGCCGCCGAGCTGGAAGCGGCGCTCAGCGCCAAGGGCGAGGCCAGTCCGGAAAAACTGGCAGTGCTGGAGCAGGCGCTGGTCGCGCTGCTGGACGGCATTCGCGGCTTTCTCGCCGTCAGCAGCCGTGCCAGCCCGGCTGCATCGCATTGAACTATCG
>NZ_JAYRLZ010000387.1:0-3069 GCF_041904975.1 Chitinimonas sp.
CTCATGCGCCAGTACGGCTTCCACCTCGATCGGCTCCAGCCGCTCCACCAGGGTATCGAAAAACACGATGCGCTTGGTTTTGCCAAAGCCAGTGAAGTAGGCATTGCCATGGCTGGAGCGCTTGCTGCCGTCCATCACAAACACGCCATTGCTGGCAAAACCGCATTTGGCCAGCAGCGCATCGATGCGACTGCGCAGCGCTTCATCACTCAGCGGGGTGAATTTATTGAACAGCGGCGCAATGAACTTCGGGTATACCGCCATCAAGGTTAGTCCAAACGCAAGCCACACTACCCAGGCATACAGCCACCATGCAGCGCCCGCCTTATCCATCAGCCACAGCACCAGCGCCACCAGTGGCAAGCCAAGTGCAGCACCCAGCACGGTCGACTTGACCAGGTCGACCAGCCAGACCGCTGGCGTCGTCTTGTTGAAACCAAAGCGCGCTTCCAGCACAAAGGTGCCATACAGCGAAAACGGCAGGCCGAGCACGCCGTTGACCAGGGTCAGGGCTGCAATCAGCAGCAAGCCGGCAGTCGTCCCCTGCCCCGCAACCGTGCGCGCCCAGCTGTCGAGCAAGCCGACGCCGCCTCCCAGGGTGAACGCCAGCAATAGCGCCGCGTCCCAGACAATGCTGACCCGGGCAAACCGTACCTTGGCTGCCGTGTAGTCGGCTGCCTTCTGGTGTTGTTCAAGGCTGATGCCGGCGGCGAAGTCGCCGGGCACCTGGCCGCGATTGGCCAGTACATGACCGAGGTGGCGCGTCTTGAGCCAGAGCTGCAAAGCGGTGGAGAAAAACAGGAAGGCGAGAAAGACGAGACTGAATGCGTGGGCGGTCATGCGGGGCTTGTGCGAAAATGCAGCATCTATCGTAAGGACAATTGCATAGTATGGCACAAGACCAAAACCGGCTCATCTGGCTAGACATGGAAATGACCGGACTCGAGCCCGACCGCGACCGCATTATCGAGATCGCCATCGTCATCACCGACGCCCAATTGCAAACCGTTGCCGAAGCGCCGGTATTGGTAGTTCATCAGAGCGATGCCGTGCTCGATGGCATGGACGACTGGAACAAAAACACCCATGGCAAATCGGGGCTGATCGACCGGGTCAAGGCATCCACCTTGAGCGAAGCGGAAGTCGCCGCGCAGATGCTGGCCTTTATCAGCGAGCATGTACCCAAGGGTGCCTCGCCGATGTGTGGCAACACCATTCACCAGGACCGCCGCTTTATGGCGCGCTGGATGCCAACCCTGGAAGGCTGGTTCCACTACCGCAATCTGGATGTCAGCACCTTGAAGGAATTGTGCAAGCGCTGGCGCCCCGATATTGCCGGCGGATTCAAAAAAGGTGGCAAGCATGAGGCGCTGGCCGATATTTATGAATCGATCGATGAACTCAAATACTACCGCGAGCATTTTTTGCGGATGAATTGAGTAGCCACCCAACACGGATCACGCCATGACCGAGTCCACCTACGATCTGGCCGAGCAGCTCGGCCAAGCGCTGCTGGCGCGCAACTGGCGCGTTACCGCCGCCGAGAGCTGCACCGGCGGCGGCATCGCCAGTGCGATTACCGATGTACCCGGCTCATCCGGCTGGTTCGATATGGGCTTCGTGACCTACTCCAACGGCGCCAAACAGCGCCTGCTCGGCGTCACTGCCGACAGCCTGCACAGCCATGGCGCCGTCAGCGAGGCGGTCGTCAGCGAAATGGCCAATGGCGCCATGCTGGCGGCCAAGGCGCAGCTGTCGGTGGCGGTTTCCGGTATCGCCGGCCCCAGCGGCGGCAGTGACGACAAGCCGGTCGGCACCGTATGCTTCGCCTTTGGCAGCAGTAGCGGCACCCGCTGCGAAACCCGGCACTTCAGCGGCGACCGGCGTTCCGTACGCGAACAAACGGTGCGCCACGCGCTGGCCGGCCTGCTGCGGCGCGCCATTCTGCCCACCGAGGACCAGCAAACCGCATGACCACCATCGTTGTCGTTCGCAAACAGCAGCAGGTCGCCATCGCCGCTGACACCCAGTCCACCTTTGGCGACACCCGGCTGGGCAATCTGCATGATGCCCAGCCCAACAAGATATTCGAGTCGCACGGCAGCCTGTTCGGCATATGCGGTGCGGCAGCGCATGATCTGGTGCTGCAGTCGCTGCTGGCGCGCACCCGCAATCTCGATTTTTCCAGCCGCGCCGCCATATTCGAGAGTTTTCGCAAGCTGCATCCCAAGCTCAAGGAAGACTTCTTCCTCAAACCCGATGAAGACGAAGACGACCCGTATGAATCAAGCCAGATGACCGTGCTGATCGCCAATGCGCATGGCATCTTCGGTGTGTACTCGATGCGCGAAGTCTATGAATACCGCCATTTCTGGGCGATCGGCTCAGGGCGCGACTTCGCCATCGGCGCGATGCGTGCGGTGATCGACCAGCCCGGCATCACAGCCGCCGATATCGCCCGCATCGGCGTGGAAACCGGCTGCGAATTCGACGTCAATTCCTCCCTACCCTATACCCTGCGCACGGTCGAACTGACCAATACCCCTTCATCACCTGATCCAACATGACCCAAGACACCCTGCAACGCTTTCTGTTTGACGCCGCCCCGGTGCGCGGCGAAATCGTCCGGCTGACCGACGCCTGGACCCAGGTGCTGGCGCTACGCAACTATCCTGCCGTGCTCAAGAAAATTGTTGGCGAATTGATGGCAGCCTCGGCTCTGATGACCGCCATGCTCAAGTTCGAGGGTTCGCTGGTGATGCAGCTGCACGGCAAGGGCCGCATCAAATTGCTGGTGATCGAGTGCGAATCCGACCTCACCATGCGCGCCACCGCCCGCTGGGATGAAGAAGGCGGTGAGCTACCCGATGTGCCGCTGGGCGAGCTGCTTGGCAATGGTCACTTTGTCATCACCCTTGATCCACGCGATGGCGGGCAGACCTACCAGGGCATGGTGGGGTTGTCGGGCAACTCGGTCGCGGCAATCATCGAGCACTATATGCAGACCTCCGAGCAGCTCGA
The DNA here is from genome assembly GCF_041904975.1 of Chitinimonas sp. Lineage (NCBI taxonomy): Bacteria > Pseudomonadati > Pseudomonadota > Betaproteobacteria > Neisseriales > Chitinibacteraceae > Chitinimonas > Chitinimonas sp. Next base: position 3,022 of record NZ_JAYRLZ010000387.1, read on the forward strand.
TACGCGGCTTTGGCTGGCAAGCGATGACAGCCAAGCCTGCGGCATGAT
>NZ_JAYRLZ010000388.1:0-3064 GCF_041904975.1 Chitinimonas sp.
TGGCCATGGCCTTGCCGGGTACCGATCCGGTACACAAGGTAACCATCGTGCCGCGTGGCCGTGCCCTTGGCCTCACCTGGCAGCTGCCGGAGCGTGATCGCATCAGTCTTTACAAAGACCAGATGCTGAACGAGATGTCCATCCTGTTTGGCGGCCGCATTGCCGAAGATCTGTTCGTAAAGCGCATCTCTACCGGTGCTTCGAACGACTTCGAGCGCGCCACACGGATTTCCCGCGATATGGTGACCCGTTACGGCATGAGCGAGTTGCTTGGCCCGATGGTGTACGGCGAGAACGATGGCGAGGTGTTCCTCGGTCGCTCGGTGACCACCCACAAGAGTGTTTCCGAAGCCACCATGCAAAAGGTGGATGGTGAGGTTCGCCGCATTATCGACGAGCAATATGCACTGGCGCAGCGGATTCTCGAGGAGCATCGCGACAAGGTCGAGGTGATGACCAATGCGCTGATGGAGTGGGAAACCCTCGATGCCGAGCAGGTCAAGGACATCATGGAAGGTCGTCCGCCGCGTCCGCCGCATCCGCCGGCTGGCTTGAGCGCTACGCCACCCGATACACCGACCGGCCCAGCACCTGAGCCGACCATCAAGCCGGCGCAGGAACATTGATCCACGTTTGATTTGATAGGAAGAACGACAGCGCAAGCGCTGTCGTTCTCGTTTCCGGCAATGAAAAACCATATTTTGCGCGCCGGCCGCTTCCAGCTATCGCTGACACGGCCCTTGGTAATGGGCATCGTGAATGTCACTCCCGATTCGTTTTCGGATGGCGGCCGATATTTGAGGCCTGATGCGGCCTTGGCCCATGCACGGCGTTTGCTCGACGAGGGGGCCGACATCCTCGATATCGGCGGTGAGTCCACCCGCCCGGGGGCGCCGGCGGTTCCGCTGGACGAAGAGTTGGCGCGCGTCATGCCCGTTCTTCGCGAGCTGCATGGCTGGGGCGTGCCGATTAGCATCGACACGCGCAAGGCGGAGGTCATGCGCGCAGCCCTGCAAGCGGGCGTCGACTTGGTAAACGATATTTGCGCCCTGTCGTCAGAGGGCGCGCTAGGCGCGGTAGCCAATAGCGCGGCGGCCGTGTGCCTGATGCATATGCAGGGCGAGCCGCAGTCCATGCAAGCTGCGCCGGCCTATACGGATGTCGTCGCGGAGGTAGTCGGATACCTCGGCAGCCGCAAGCAAGCGGCTTTGCGGGCGGGCATCAGTACCGATCGCCTCATCGTTGATCCGGGCTTTGGCTTTGGCAAGGCGTTTGAGCACAATGCCAGCTTGTTTCGGCAACTGCCGGCACTCACGCAAGGCGATGTGCCGGTATTGGTGGGCGTGTCGAGAAAGTCGATGTTTGCCGATATCATCGGCCCGCGACCCGCCATCGAGCGCGATGTTGCCAGTGCGGCGGCGGCATTGCTGGCAGTGCACAAGGGCGCGGCCATTGTCCGGGTGCATGCGGTGCGCGAAACGGTCGATGCCTTGAAAACCTATGCGGCGCTGGCTTGAAGCGCCGTTCAATTGAGGGGGAGTAGACAGGATGGGCAGGAAGTATTTCGGTACCGATGGTGTGCGCGGCAAGGTGGGTGATGCGCCGATAACGCCGGACTTTGCCATGCGTCTTGGTTATGCCGCCGGCAAGGTATTGTCAGAGCGACGCAGCACAGAGGTGCATCCGGCGGTGCTGATCGGCAAGGACACGCGTATATCGGGCTATATGCTGGAATCGGCCTTGCAGGCCGGCTTATCGGCTGCCGGTGTCAATGTACACTTGTCCGGCCCTCTGACCACGCCCGGCGTCGCCTATCTGACCCGTGCGCTGCGGCTGTCGGCGGGCATTGTGATTTCTGCTTCGCACAATCCGTTTGAAGACAACGGCATCAAGTTTTTCGGCGAGGGCGGTATCAAGCTTGATGATGCGGTAGAGGCGGAGATAGAGGCGCAGCTTGATAAACCCTTGCAATGTGTGGCGTCCGCGGACCTGGGGCGCGCCTGGCGCGTGAACGACGCTGCCGGGCGCTATATCGAGTTTTGCAAGAGCACCTTTCCGAATGAATTGAATCTGCGTGGCATCAAGTTGGTGGTCGATTGCGCCCACGGCGCTGCCTACCAGATTGCGCCCCATGTATTTGACGAACTTGGTGCCACGGTGGTGGCCATGGGCAATCAGCCCAATGGCACCAATATCAATGACGGTGTCGGTGCCACGGCGCCGGAGGCGCTGTGCGCGCGCGTGCTGGCCGAGCAAGCCGACTTCGGCATCGCACTCGATGGCGATGGCGATCGCTTGGTGATGGTCGATCGCAGCGGTGAGCAGTACGACGGGGATCGCTTGCTGTATGTGCTGGCGCAATTTCGGCAGCAGCAGGGCAGTCTCGGAGGCGGCGTGGTGGGCACCCTGATGTCCAATCTCGGGCTGGAACATGCCTTGGCTCGCCTGCATATCCCGTTTGCTCGCGCCAATGTTGGCGACCGCTATGTGATGGAAGTACTGAAGGAGCGCGGATGGTTGCTCGGAGGCGAAGGCTCTGGCCATCTGCTCTGCCTTGATAAGCACACTACCGGCGATGGCATAGTGTCGGCGCTGCAGGTGTTGTCTGCGGTTTGCCAATCCGGCCGCAGCCTGGCCGAGGCCTGTCAGCCGCTGGCGATCTATCCGCAGGTGCTCAGGAATGTGCGGGTGCCGAAGGGCTTCGATCATCGCGACAATCTGACCATACAGGCAGCGCTGGTCGAGGCTGAATGCGAGCTGGCCGGGCGGGGCAGGGTACTGCTCAGACCGTCGGGGACCGAGCCGGTGTTGCGTGTGATGGTGGAAACAGACGATCTGGCCTTGACCGAACGGTGGGCGACGCGTCTCGCCACGGTAGTGGGTGAAGCGCTGGTGTGATGGCGCATAACAAAAAAGCGACGGTTGTATCCGTCGCTTTTTTGTTTTCGAGGCCGGCAATCTTCAACCGAATTTGCCGGTGATGTAGTCCTCGGGTTCCTTCTTGCCAGGCTTGGTAAATATCTGATCGGTTGCACCGACTTACACCAAATCGCCCCGGGACATA